>JBKOZB010000080.1:0-5264 GCA_046744225.1 Planctomycetota bacterium
GTACTCGATCCCATTATGGACCATCTTGACGAAGTGCCCGGCACCGTTCGGCCCGCAGTGCAGGTAGCCGTGCTCGGCGGTCCCGCCGACGCCCTCCCGACCCGGAGTGCGGGGGGCCGACTCGACCGCCGGCGCCAGCGTGGCGAAGATCGGGTCGAGGTGCGACACCACGGCCTCCTCACCGCCGATCATCAGGCAGTAGCCCCGCTCCAGACCCCAGACGCCGCCGCTCGTCCCGACATCGACGTAGTGCAGGCCCTTCGTCCTCAACTCCGAGGCGCGGCGGAGGTCGTCGACGTAATAGGAGTTCCCGCCATCGATCAGGAGATCTCCCTCCTCCAATCGGGAGGCGAGGTCCTTGAGGGTCGGATCGACGAACGCGGCGGGGACCATCAGCCAGACGGCCCGCGGCCGCGCCAGCTTCTGGACCAACTCGTCGAGCGAGGACGCGCCCTCCGCGCCCTCCTTGACCAGCGCCTCCACCGGTCCGGGGTGGACATCGTATGCGACGCACCGGTGGCCACCGCGCAGCAGGCGGCGCACCATGTTGGCCCCCATCCGACCCAGGCCGATCATTCCGAGCTGCATGGAAGATTCCTTAATCCTATCTTCATCCAAGTGTTACGAGGGTTCCTTCCTGAGTTTCCGATACCGGCGGATCAGCGCGTTCGTCGAGCTGTCGTGCCCGAGCGTGGGCTCGTCCCGGCTCTCGAGTTCCGGGGCGATCTGCTTGGCCAGCACCTTGCCCAGCTCGACGCCCCACTGGTCGAAGGGGTTGATGCTCCAGATCGTCCCCTGGGTGAAGACGCAGTGCTCGTAAAGCGCGACCAGCGCGCCGAGCCGCTCGGGCGTCAGCCGCTCGGCGAGCAGGACGTTCGTCGGCCGGTTCCCCTCGAAGGTCCGGTGCGGTACCAGCCAGTCGGGCGTCCCCTCGGCCCTGACCTGCTCGGCCGTCTTGCCGAAGGCCAGCGCCTCGGCCTGCGCGAAGACGTTCGACATCAGCAGGTCGTGGTGGCTGCCCAGCGGGTTGAGCGAACGGCCGAACCCGATCAGGTCGCACGGGATCAGCTTCGTCCCCTGGTGGATGAGCTGGTAGAACGAGTGCTGGCCGTTCGTGCCCGGCTCGCCCCAGTAGATCGGGCCGGTCTGGTACGAGACTCGCTCGCCGTCGAGCGTGACGGACTTGCCGTTGCTCTCCATCGTCAACTGCTGGAGGTAGGCGGGGAACCGCTTCAGGTACTGGTCGTATGGCAGGACGGCGACCGTCTCCGCCCCGAAGAAGTCGGCGTACCAGACGCCGAGCAGCCCCATCAGGACCGGCAGGTTGCGCTCGAGGGGGGCGGTGCGGAAGTGCTCGTCCATGGCGTGGAAGCCGGCGAGCATCTCGCGGAAGTGCCCGGGGCCGATCGCGATCATCGTCGAGAGGCCGATCGCCGAGTCCATCGAGTAGCGGCCGCCGACCCAGTCCCAGAACCCGAACATGTTCGCCGTGTCGATGCCGAACTTCGTCACCTCCTCGGCGTTCGTCGAGACGGCGACGAAGTGCCTGGCCACCGCCGACTCATCGCCCAGGGTCTTCAGGCACCAGGCGCGGGCGGTGTGGGCGTTGGTCATCGTCTCCAGGGTCGTGAACGTCTTCGAGGCGACGATGAACAGCGTCTCGGCGGGGTCGAGGTCGTGGGTGGCCTCGGCGAAGTCGGTGCCGTCGATATTCGAGACGAACCGGAGCGTCAGGCTGCGGTCGCTGTAATGCCGGAGGGCCTCGTAGGCCATCACCGGGCCGAGGTCCGAGCCGCCGATGCCGATGTTGACGACGTTCCGGATGCGCTGACCGGTGTGGCCCGTCCACGCGCCGCTCCGCACCCGTTCGGAGAAGTCGGCCATCTTGTCGAGCACGGCGTGGACCTGGGGCACGACGTCCTCACCGTCGACAAAGATCGACTGTCCTTTCGGGGCGCGGAGGGCCACGTGCAGCACGGCGCGTCGCTCGGTGACGTTGATCATCTCGCCCCGGAACATGGCGTCGATGCGGGCCCGCAGGCCGGACTCCTCGGCCAGTTGCCGCAGGAGCTTGAGCGTCTCGTCGGTGATCCGGTTCTTCGAGTAGTCGAGGAAGAGCCCGACGGCCTCGGCCGTGAGCCGCTCGCCGCGCCCGGGGTCGTCGGCGAACAACTGGCGGAGGTGCAGGTCGCGGACCTTCTGATAATGGGTCTCCAGCGCCTTCCAGGCCGGACGCTGGCGCAGCGGCGTTAAACTCGTGGTCATCTCTTCGCTCCAGGACTTCCCGTGATGGACGGCCCGCGACTCGAGAAGACCGCGACCAGGCCGCCTTCAACCCGCCGGCCACCGCGGGGCCCGGTGCCTCCAGGCTGCCTGGCCGGCAGATCGTTGTTGTGTGGCGAGTTTTCGGGACGGGGGAACCGCGGTACGCGGGGGTATTGGTTGCCAAGGAGACCCCTCACCCCGGCCCTCCCCCACAAGGGAGGAGGGTTGGGGGCAAGGGTTCAAACGCCACCGACTCGACAGGCTCTGAGGGGGATCGGCCTCCCTCACGAGGCGCGGGCCGACTCGAAGATGTCCACCCATTCCCGGTAGCGTCGGGCGATCTCGGCGACGGCGGCCTCGCGCGAGGTCTTGCCGGCCCGGAAGTCGACCACGGGGTCCCAGAAGGTGGTGCGACCCACGGCGAAGCCAATGAACCCGGGGACGGCGGCCGCGGTCTTCAGCCAGTGGCGGACCTTGGTATCGTCCTCACCGCGGCCCAGCACGATGCAGCCGACCTTGTCCCGGCCGTTCCGCTTCGCGGCGGCGACGACCTTCTTGCAGTCCTCCGGCCGGTCGAGGCCCTCGATCTTCCAGACGTCCGCCTCGATCCCCGCGTCCTGGAGCTGGTGGATGGCCTGGACCATCAGGTCGGGACGCAGCTCTAGGTCGAACCTCTTCTTGCTGCCCCCGAACTGTTCGAGCTGCTTGGGCTCGGCGGGGACGAGCAACTCGAACATGAACATGCGGTTGTGGGAGTGGAGGAAGTCGGACAGCCACTTGAGGCGGTCCGCCTGGCGCTTGTTCAGCACCGGGTCGCCCTCCGGGTTGAAGCGCACCAGCACCTTGCAGAAGGTCGGGTTGAAGGCCTCGATGTGCTTGCCGAAATCCTCTCCGTACTCGAAGTCGAACTCGTCCTGCCCGCTCTTCTCAGCGGGACACGACGTGGAGTAGCCGTGCTTGGCGGCGTCGCGGAGGATGTCCGCTCCGAACTGTTCGTCCACGAGGATGCCGGCTTTCTTTGCCGGCACCCCGGCCGCGAGGGCGGCCTTGAAGGCATCGTAGATCACCTGCTTGGCGGCGGCGATCTCCGCCGTCTGCGCGGGGGTCAGCGTGCCCTTCCAGCCGAACATCTTCGACTGAAACGTCCCGCGGTGGTCGAACGGCAGGACGTACAGGGGTTGGTCGAATCCGATGGCCATAATGGTCTCCAATCAAGTTGAAACTCATCCCAATCCGAAGCATCGTTCCTCATTCACGAGCCACGGATGCTGTCCCTTTTCTCCCGATCCCCTTGTGGGGGAGGGAGTCGGGCGCGTTCTCCAGGCGCGTGTCTCAGGTTCCGTGAGTCAGGGCGTCGGTGACGATCTTCTGGGCCTCGGCCACGATGGCGTCCAGGTGGTTCTGATCCCGGAAGCTCTCGGCGTAGATCTTGTAGATGTTCTCGGTGCCGGAGGGTCGGGCGGCGAACCAGCCGCTCTTCGAGACGATCTTCAGGCCGGCGATCGAGGCATTGTTGGCGGGGGCGCGGGTCAGCTTGGCGACGATCGGCTCGCCGGCCAGCGCGGTCGTTTTCACCGCCTCGGGGGACAGCATCGCGAGCGCAGCCTTCTGCTCGGGCGTGGCCGGGGCGTCGATCCGCGTATAAAGGGGCGACCCGTACTCCCGGGTCAGCTCGTGATAGTGCTCCCCCGGGTCCTGGCCCGTGCGCGCGGTGATCTCGGCGGCCAGCAGGCAGAGGATCGGGCCGTCCTTATCGGTCGTCCAGACGGTGCCGTCGCGGCGCAAGAAGCTGGCCCCGGCGCTCTCCTCGCCGCCGAAGCAGAACGAGCCGTCGAGCAGCCCCGGCGCGAACCACTTGAAGCCGACCGGGACCTCGGCGAGCGTCCGGCCCAGGCCCCGCACCACGCGGTCGATCATGCTGCTGCTGACCAGCGTCTTGCCCACCGCCGCCTGCGTGGGCCAGTCGGGCCGGTGGGTCAGCAGATATCGGATCGCGACGGCCAGGTAATGGTTGGGGTTCATCAGGCCCGCCGACCTCGTCACGATCCCGTGCCGGTCCGAGTCGGGGTCGTTGCCGAAGGCGACGTCGAAGCGGTCCTTGAGCTGGACCAGGCTGGCCATGGCGTAAGGGCTGGAGCAATCCATCCGGATCTTGCCATCGTGGTCGAGCGTCATGAACCGAAAGGTCGGATCGACCGCCGGGTTGGTGACGGTGATGTCCAGACCGTAGGTTTCGGCGATCGGCCCCCAGTAGTGTCCCGCCGCGCCACCGAGCGGGTCGACGCCCAGGTTCAGGCCCGCCGCGCGGATCGCGGCCAGGTCGATCACGCTCGCCAAGTCGTTGACGTAGGGGAAGACGAAATCGATTTGGTGCGTCGTCATGGCCTTGAGGGCCTGGGCGAACGGCAGGCGCTTGACCTCGGTGTTGCCGGCCCGGAGCAAGGCGTTAGCGCGGTCCTGGATCCAGGAGGTGATGTCGGTGTCGGCCGGGCCGCCATTGGGTGGGTTATATTTGAAGCCGCCGTCGGCCGGCGGGTTGTGCGAGGGAGTGATGACGATCCCGTCGGCCAGGTGGTCCTTCCGGTCCCGGTTGCGGACGAGGATGGCGTGCGAGATGACCGGCGTCGGGGTCGCTCCGTCGTCGCGCTGGACGACCGTTTCGACGCCGTTGGCGGCCAGGACCTCCAGGGCCGTCCGCTGGGCGGGGCCGGAGAGGGCGTGGGTGTCCTTGCCCATGTAGAGCGGTCCATCGATCCCCCGGTCGCGGCGGTAGTCGCAGATCGCCTGGGTGATCGCCAGGATATGCGCCTCGGTGAACGTGCCGTCGTCGGTGGTGCCCCGGTGCCCGCTGGTGCCGAACGCGACGCGCTGGCGCGGGTCAGCCGGGTCGGGTTTACGCTCGTGATAGGCCCGCTCCAGCGCGGCAACGTCGATCAGCACGCTCGCCGGGGCGGGTTGACCTGCCAGGGGATGGATTGCCATGAGTTCCGCTCCGTTGA
>JBKOZB010000103.1:0-5807 GCA_046744225.1 Planctomycetota bacterium
ACCGACCGGTTCCATGTGGCCAAGAAGTTCAATGAGGCGGTCGATACCCTTCGAAAAAACTCACCCGCGCGTACAAGGCGAAGTTGAACAAGAAGGAACGCCAAGCCTTCCGCAGCCGGATGTGGGAATTCCGCCGCGACCCCGAGAGTTTGACCGCTGAGGAGAGGCAGGCGTTGGAGCCGCTGTTCCAGGAACTCCCGGCCTTGAAGGAGGTGTATCAGATCCGGCGGCAGTTCCAGGAGATCTTCGACACGGCTCCCAATCGGATCACAGCCGCGCGGTGGTTGAGGCAACTCCGCCGGAAGACCGAGGACTTGGGCCTGGACTTCAGTGGATTCTTCGCGACCTACGACCGCTGGAAGACGGAGATCCTGAACTACTTCGATGCGCGTCAGACCAGTGCAGCGGTGGAGGGGATCAATAACAAGGCCCGCGTGATTACCAAGCGGTCGTATGGCCTGAAGACGGCCGATAGCCTCTGGAACCGGCTGATCCTGGACTTGAATCGGGCGTCGCAAGCGATCGGCTGGTCGATCGCTCAGATCCGTCAGATGACCCATGGTCTGAAGGCCCTTTTTGACCCGGCTCGCACTTAAAAACGGAAGAGCCCCCCGTCGCCGTCGGTTGCCTGCCGGAACCGGCCCTCGGGTTTCGTGGAAATCGTTGCTGTTTTTTCGCTGTTCCTGAGCATCTCCACCTCCCGGAACCGGGGCCCCGTTTCGGGAGGGAAGGAGCCGGTAGCTCATGCTGGGCATTTGGTGGATCGAATCCGCGGTTTGCGTCGGGTGGGGCCGACTTCAGTCGGCCCCAATCCTGACTGGGATTCCTCGTTGGGCCGACTGAAGTCGGCCCCACCCGGAAATCAAAATGACCCCATCCACCAGGAAGACCACCTGAGCCGGAACCGGTTTTCGCCAGCGGCTCCGCGGGTCCCTGGTGCCCCGCGTCGCATTTTCCGAAAGACTTGGGAGGGTTGGAAAGGGCCTGAGTTCCACCTGACGAGGAGTCGAGGTGTGACCACCAGACCCCCGACAGGAACCACGAGGCTTTCCAGCAGAATGGCGGGACAAGTCCCGGCCGCATTCCGATGATCATGATGGAGAGCAAAGCCTTCAGACCGTTCCTTGACAATCCGGATGGGTCAGTGCCTGCCCGACGAGGGCTAGACCCTGGTCATGCCAGGCCGCGCTCTCAGCCCGACTTTGCCGGCAAGTCTCCCGCGGCCAGTCGGCGGTCGAGCCATTCCAGGGCCTCGCGCTTGCTGTTGATGACGCGGTCGAGCTGGGCTTCGCGGATCTGGTCCAGGATCGTCTTGAGGTGGGGGCCGGGACTGATCCCGTGCCGGAAGAGGTCGTGGCCCGTGACGAGCGGGGGTGGGTTGATCGGCCCGGCCGGCTGCGCCTTCAGGTAATACTCGCAGTAATCGATCTGGCTGCACTCGCCGAACGAGGCCAGGGCATCGGCGCGGTGCAGGGCGAGCAGCTCCTCGATCCCGGGCATCGCCAGGATGCGCTTCAGCTTGGCCTCGCGGAGCCGCTTGGCCTCGCCGAGATATTGATGGTACTCGACCAGCCAGGTGATCCGCTCGCGCTCGGCGTTCGAGAGCTTCAGACGACGGCAGAGGTCGTCGGCGATCTGTCGGCCGACCTGCTCGTGATAGTGGAAACTCATCCGGCCGTTGTGGACCGACTGCGTCCGCGGCTTGCCGACGTCGTGCAGGAGCGCGGCGAAGGCCAGGGTGAAGCTCGGGTCGCGCGGAAGGAGCTTCAGGACCAGCAGGGTGTGGTCCCAGAGATCCCCTTCGGGCTGCATCGGCTTGCCCTGGAAGATCCCCTTCATCGGGACGAGCGGCGGGAGGACCACGGCGACCAGGCCGGTCTCCATCGCCAGGTCGATCGCCTGGGCGCGGCTCTCGTGCACGAGCATGCGCCGGAGCTCCTGGGCGATCCGCTCGGCGGAGACGACGGCGATCTGGCTCGCCATCGTGCGCAAGGCGGCTCGGGTCGCGGGCTCGATCGCCAGGTCGAACCGCGCGGCGAATCGGACCGCACGGATCAGGCGGAGCTTGTCCTCGCGGAACCGCGCCTCGGGATCGCCGATGGCGCGGAGGATGCGATTCTTGAGATCGGCCTGGCCGCCGACGTAGTCGATCACCTCGCCCGTGAACGGGTCGAGGAACATGCCGTTGATTGTGAAGTCGCGGCGCTCGGCGTCGAGCCGGGGCGAGCTGAAGACGACCGACTCGGGGCGGCGGCCGTCCACGTAGGCGCCGTCGCTCCGGAAGGTGGCGACCTCGACCTCGTCCCCCTGGCCGAGCGGGCTCCGCACCCGCACCACCCCGAACGAGACCCCGACAGGGATGGTCCGGTACCGGAGGAGGGCCATGACCTGCTCGGGGGTCGCGTCGGTCGCGACGTCGTAGTCGCTGGGCGTCAAGCCGAGGATCAGGTCGCGGACGCATCCCCCGGCCCAGAGCGCCTGGTGCCCCGCCTGCCGGAGTTGGCGAACGACCTCGGTGGCGAACTCGCGGCGTCGGTCAGGGGGAGGCATCGGAGGGCTCCCCGACCGAATCTGGGGACGACGCAGCCCCGCCCGGGCGCGCGAGGGTCCGGATCGCGATCTGCGTCCCGCCGTAACGCCGGATGTCCCAGGCCGCGAAGTCGGGGAGGATGCCGTCGTCGAGCGTCCGGCTCGCCTCGACCGCGAGGATCGACCCGGCCGGGAGCTTCCGAACGAGTTGCTCCAGCAGCTCATTGACCCGCCGCGGGTGGCTCTCGTACTCGCGATAAGGGGGATCGAGAAAGACGACGAGCGGCTCGTTGTCGATCGGCTCGAACGACCGCGCCCAGCGAAAGGCGTCCGTCCCCACGACGCGCGCCCGGTCCTCGTAGCGGAGGGTGGTCAGGTTGCGGTGGATCAGGGCCACGTTCTCGCGGTTCTGCTCGACGAAGATCGCCCGCGCCGCCCCTCGGCTGAGCGCCTCCAGGCCGAGCGCTCCGGTGCCGGCGAACAGATCGACGACGACGAGCCCGGAGACCGCCTCGCCCAGGATGTTGAACAGCGACTCGCGCACTAGGTCGCTGGTGGGGCGCGTTCGGCCCCCCTTCGGACCGTCGAATTTGTGGCCCCGACGCTGGCCGGCGATGATCCGCATGCTTCCTCGCTCCGTCCGCAATCACGGAGACTTCCCGCCGGTGCCACCCCCGCTCCGACAGTCATCATACGCAGTCGGAAGGCGAAACGACAGATGTTCTGTGGGTCCGGAGTCAAAGATCATGTCCGGGACCGCCCGCGGCCCGGTGACACGAACTCAGGAGGATCGGGCGGGTGTTTGCCCCCATTCTCCGGAGGCGCGGAGCAGTCCGGGGGTTCGGCTTGACGCGCCTCGAAGGGGGGGCCATACTGCGGCGTCCGACACTGAGGAACCTCGGGCCTCGCACAAACCCGACCCCGCTGTCAAAGTGGTTGCGGAATCTTGTCCCACCCCAAAACGCGGCGACGAACCGCCGCGTGGAGGGCGTGGAAGTTCCCGCCGGTAAGAACTGAATTCAGAGACGAGGTTGGCCGGCTGCTTCGCTTCGCTCTCCTTGCTCCTCTTGTCTGTCTGAGCCGACCCTAGAGCAGGACACGGATGGTCATGCACCGGTCTCTGTCGGCGGCCACGCTGGTCGCGTCGTTGCTCCTTGGCCTCCACTTTCCCTGGGCAGTTGCCGCCCCTCCCGAAACCCTGAGCCGTACCCGGGCGCTGCTGGAGCATGGTGAGGCCTGCCTGGCCGTCCCGCTCCTGGAGGACGCGCTGCCGACCGTCTCACCGGACGATCGCCCGACCCTGCTCGAACTGCTCCGCCGGGCCTACGACCTGGCAGCCCGGCAGGCCGAGGCCGCCGGCAAGACGGACGAGGCCGGAGAGTATCGCGATAATCTGGAGATCCTGAACCGCAAACCACGGACCAAACCGGCGCCCGCGCCGTCGTCCGAGCCCGCCCCGGTCCCACGCCCCGAGGCCCCGACTCCGACTGACCCGGCGGTCGCGCGGGCCTCGGCCGTCGCTCAGACACCCTCGCGCCCCGCACCCGTGCCGTCGAGCGTTCCCGAGCCGGTCCGCTCGGTCACGATGCCGAGCGGCCGCGCGGCCGAGGTCGCGGCGGCCGACGCGGCCTTCGTCGCCCGGCGGTACGACGAGGCCGGCCGGATCTATGCGGCCCTTGACCGTGCGCACCAGCTCCCCGCCTCGCGACGTGACCACTGGGCCTATTGCCGGTGGGTGGACGTCGTCCGTCGGATTAACGCGGGCCCGAGCACGCCCCAGGAGTGGGCAAGCATCGACGCCGAAATCGAGAAGATCCGCGCGCTGAGCCCGAACAACTGGTTCGGTGAGTACCTCCGCAACCGCGCCGCGGAGCGCACGGCAGGACGGCGAGGGGGAAAAAACAGCAAGGTCGTCCTCCGAGGCTCCTCACCGGACGAGCCGCCGCTGGGCAGGGCGCCCTCGAACCTCCCGCGTCCCCCTTCGCGACCCCTCGACCCGAACCCGCCCGGCGCGATCCGGGCGACGGCTCCCCGGGAGCCCGAGGCCGCGCACGAGGTCAACCGCGCGCCCGGCTCGCCCGGCAACTGGCAAGTCCGCGAGACGCCCAGCTTCCGCATCATGCACGCCGACGCCGAACTGGCCGAGAAGGTCGCACAGATCGCCGAGGCGACCCACGAGGCGCAGACCAGGCGCTGGACGGGGTCGGCCGCGCGCGGCCCCTGGTCGCCCAAGTGCGACATCTATCTCTATCCGACGGCCCGGATCTTCAGCCAGATGACCGGTCAGCCTGAGCCATCGCCTGGCTTCTCGACGATGGGGATGAGCGCGGGCCGGATCATCGCCCGGCGGATCAACCTCCGCGCCGACCACCCCAACTTGCTGGCAGCGGTGCTCCCCCACGAGATCACCCACGTCGTCCTGGCCGACCTCTTCCCCGTCCAGCAGATCCCCCGCTGGGCCGACGAGGGAATGGCCGTCCTCTCCGAGCCGAACACCGAGCAGCGCCTCCGCGCGGCCGACCTGGAAGAGCCGCTTTCTTCCGGCAAGCTCTTCAAGCTCGAGGACCTGATGGCGATGGATTACCCCGACGGCCGCTACTGGGGCCTCTACTACGCCCAGAGCGTCTCGCTCACCCGCTTCCTCGTCGAGCAGGGGACGCCCGCCCAGTTCGTCCAGTTCGTCCAGAGCGCGCAGCGTCGGGGTCCCGAGGCCGAGCTGCGCCGGGTCTACCAGATCGACGGCTTCGCCGACCTCCAGAAACGCTGGCTCACCTACGCCCGCGGCCAGGCGATGGCCACGGCCACGGCGACCGCCTCTTCCGACGACCCGGCCAAGAACCCCGCCTCCTCGCGCCGTTGATCGAGCCGACTTCGTGTTCGCCCTCGAACGGGATCAGCCGCACCGCCGGAACAGGGTGGGAAGATCCGGCACCCGCGGGACCGACATGACGCGGCCCGCGGGGCCAGTTGAGTAACAATCCGCGACGACTCAACATCGTGCGGCTTTCACCCTGGCGCTACGGCCCGAGGGCCGCATCCGAGTGGCTCAATCAACAGGAATCCACCGCCTCGGGCGGTGAGACTCCTCCAGGCTCTGCCGTTCCCGGCGTGAAGATGGGATGGTCCTCCTTGAGGGAGGCCCCGTGGGGCAGGAGGACCGCCAGGAAGCCTTGGCAGAGCCAGGCCCTCGTCACCTGGGACTGCCCGTATCACGTCGTCATCCTTCCGAAGGACCGTTGCCAGGTGTTCTCTGGACGGAGGCGGCGGGGCAGCGGGCA
>JBKOZB010000138.1:0-5033 GCA_046744225.1 Planctomycetota bacterium
CTCAGGAACCGCAGGAAAACAGCAGCCGGCCCTGGCTCAAGGAATTCCAATATCGCCCCGGCCAGTCGGGCAACCCCAGCGGCCGCCCCAAGGGCCGCACGCTGACGGCGCGGCTGCGCCGGAGGCTTGACGAGGCGTCCCCGGCCGGCGCGCCGTTCGCCGACCTCGTGATCCAGGTCCTGGTCGATCTTGCGCTCGGGGGCGACCGTCTGGCGATCAAGGACATCTTCGAACGGGTCGAGGGCCGGATGCCCGTTGTGGTCACGACGACGCATGATGATGCCTACGCGGGAGCCGCCGAGATCATCCGAGAGCGTCGAGCCGAGCACGGCCCTGGCTGACCTGCTCTGGGCGTGCCGAGACGACCCCGACCTGTTCAACTCGGCGATCCTCGGCCGTCCCGCTTACTGGCGGCGCCAGGTCGAGATCGGCGCGGCCGTTGTGCGGTACAAGACGGTCGTGGTGCCGACCGGGAATGCCGTCGGCAAGACGTACTGTTGTGCCGGCCTGGTCCTCTGGTGGCTGTACACGCGGCCCGATTCGCTGGTGATCGCGACCGCGCCGAGCCAGGCCCTGCTCGGGACCGTGCTCTTCAAGGAGATTCGCCGGGCGCACGCGGGCAGCGCGGTGCCGCTGCCGGGCAAGCTGACCGAGAGCCCGAACGCGCGCCCGCAGCTGCTCCAGGTCACGAACACGGGGCACCAGGTGCTCGGCCTCGCGACCCGGGGCGTCGAGCGGATGAGCGGCCAGCACAGCCCCGACCTGCTCGTCGTGGTGGACGAGGCCTCCGGCATCGAGCCGGCGATCTGGGAGGCGCTCGACAGCCAGAACCCGGCCAAGCTGGTCGTCTTCGGCAACCCGCTCCGGGCCGAGGGCCGGTTCCGCGAGTTGAGCCTGCGGGCCGAGCGGGAGCGGAACGACCCGACGATCGCCGACGCCGAGCGGGTCCACGAGATCCGCATCCCATCGACCGAGAGCCCGGACATCCACCTGCCCCGCTCGCCGCGCGGGCTGGCCGACCAAGGGTTCCTCAACGGTGCGCGGCGGCAGTACGGCGGCGACGGGCTCTGGTGGCGGACGCACGTCCTGGCCCTCTTCCCCGAGGTCGGCAGCGATGTCCTGATCCCCGAAGCCTGGCTCGACTGGGCGACCCGCCCCGAGCACCGGGCCGGGATCGGCCCCAATGATCCCCGGGCCGGGCGGAAGCGAATCGCTTGCGACCTCGGCGAAGGGGTCGGGCGCGATCGGACGGTGATCCTCGTCCGCGACGACCTGGGCGTCCTCGAGGTCCACGAGTCCCGCACCGCCGGCCTGCCCGAAGCCGCCGCCGCTATCCACCGCCTCGCCGTGAAGTGGAACGTCGAACACGAGGCGATTACTTATGATCAACTCGGCATCGGCAAAAGCCTGGCGAATCATTTACACCGCCATGGCCTGACGCGCGCCCGCGGCTACGCGGGATCGGGGAGCCCGCGCGACAAGCTCGGCTTCACCAACCTCCGCACCGAGGCCGCCTGGCGGTTGCGGAACCGACTCGATCCCAACTGGTGCCCCGACCCCCGCGCCCCCGGCGTCCGCCAGCCCCCGTTCCACATCCCCCCGGCATCCTGGTGGCCCCAGATGCGCGACGAGTTGAAGGCGCTCTCCTACGACCTCGTGGGCAAGCAGACCCGGCTCATCTCCAAGCAAGACTGGTCGGACCGCCTGGGCCGGTCCGCCGACCTGGCGGACGCGCTGTTGCAGTCCTATGCCTTCGCATGAAAATGAAATTCGACTACTTCTTCACCTTGTTCTTCGGTTTGGGCGGGTCGGCCTGACTGGCCACACATTGCGGATGGATACCCGCACGCGAATAAACGTCCTCGTGGCAGACCGGGCAGCTCACCCTGGTCGAGACCGGCTTGCGCGGGGTGTGATAATGCTTCGGATCCATCAGGGCCGCCTGGTAGTTGGGTGGACGAGCACTCTGGCGGTAGTACCGACGGTTTAGGGGCATTTCCCTCGCCTGCATGGCGGGTGAGAGGGTGATCAGTGTTGACGGGGCGGATTCCAGGAGAGTTCGAAAAGAGCTTGGCCGGTGGCGGGGTCGGTCAATTGAAGGTCAGTGACCTTTGTGAGTAAAACACGGACCGAATCGCCACCGAAGACGTAACAAGGTTCCTGGTTCGCGTGGGAATAAGCGAGGGCGAAGATGATCGAATCTCCCGGGGAGAGAGACTTGCCGGGGGGGAACGGGAGGATCGCGTTCCAACTTCGACCCCTCTCGACTTCCGAGATCCTTTTCTCGTCAGCAGGGTAACTGTTCATTTCGACAACCTCTTAACATGGGGGCGTTTTGGAACGGCGCATCGCTCGTCGCGCACTGGGGGACGATGCGCACGCGCGGGCAGAATGAGGGGACGAGGGGTCTACGCGCGCAGGCCCCTCGACACTGGTCGCCTCGGAGGGCGATCAATACCGACTGCCACCGCCCCCATAACCGCCGCCACGAAGGCCACCGCCGCCGGCCCCGCGCGCTTCGCGGGGCTTGGCTTCGCTCACCGTCAGGCACCGCCCGTCGTGCTCCTGATCGTGAAGCGCATGGATCGCCGCCTGGGCCTCGGCGTCCGTGTCCATCTCCACGAACCCGAACCCCTTCGAGCGGTTCGTATCCCGATCGACGATGATCCGCGCGCTCTGCACGATGCCGAACGGAGAGAAAAGCCCCTCCAGGTCGGACTCGTTGACGTTGTAGGTCAGGTTGCCCACGTACAGCTTCTTGGCCACGATCAAACTCCTAAACGAAGGCATGACGACCCGCAGGAAGCTTTCAGGGTCGAGAAGAAAGGGGTTTCCGTTGAAGCCCATCGGGCGGGAAAGGCGAGAGAGTGGAGCAGGGACCGGTTCGGTGCGAGCCAGAGTTGCTACTCGGTCGTCAGACCAACCGATTCAACGATAACAAAAATTGAAAGAAATGGATATAACCTCCCGATCGGCTTCTCTTCGATCCGGATACCGAGGCCACCGAGTGGCCGTCGGCGTCCCTCTTTGCTTCTCGTTCCCACGCCCCGCGGGGGGCGAGGATGAAGCCGATCGTCAATCGCCAGCGACGGCGTCTCGATCTTTCTCATGAATCCGCGTCATCCGCGGATCGATCCTTCTCTTTCACCAGGCCCAACTGATCCATGCCCGAGATGCTCGAACCGATCGACCTGGACGCCTTCGCGCTGGAGGTGAAGCACGGCCTGCCCAACGAGCGGAAGCGGCTCGACGCGGCCGACGAGAACCAGGCGTGGTACGACCACGACGCCGAGCGCTACCTGGCCCGGCGCGAGGCGGAAAGTGAGTTCGATTTCGAGGGCCGACCCAAGCGGGACTCGGGCCTCTTGCGCGAATGCGTCGAGATCCTCTGCGATCATTTATATAATCCCGGCCCGACCCGCCAGCTCAAAGAGGAGGGGGCGGCGGCCGAGTTCCTGGCCAAGGTCTACGAGCAGAACCTGTTCAACAGCCTGATGCAGCAGGCCGACCTCCTCAGCACCTTGAATGACGCCTGCGCGATCCAGGTGGACGCGGGCGACGGCAACTTCAAGGAGCGGCCGATCGACCTGTTGATCTGGAGCGGCAACGAGTTCCACGCCTGGACGCACCCGAACAACCCGCGGAAGCCGGTCGCCGTCTGCACCATCGACCGCTTCGACATGCAGGAGCGGCGCCGGTTGTGGAACGAGGTCGAGGTCCGGACCTATGTGACCGACCGGCTCCAGGACGGTCAGACCTCGGGCGGGCGGGTCGCCCGCGAGGTCGACCGCCAGCCCCACGACTACGGCCGCATCCCGTTCGCCTTCACGCATTATGAATTACCCACGCGGTACTTCTACGCGCCCGGCATCGGCACGTTCTTGAGGAAGGTCCAGGAGCGGGTCGACGATCGTCTCAGTCGGCTCGACGAGTCGATCCAGAAGCATCTCAATCCGATCCCGGTGGCCGAGGGCGTCGGCCCCGACTGGAACCCGGTGGTCGAGCCGGGGCGGTTCGTGCGGCTGGGGCCGCCGGCCTTCGCGGCGATCACGGGCGACTTCAGCACGCCGTCCCCCACGCCGCGCCTGTCCTACCTCCAGGTGAAGCTTGACATCGCGGGGGCGTGGGACGACCTGGTGCGGTACATCAACCAGGCGCTCGAGGCGGCCCGCGTGCCACTCTCGTACGCCCGGATGGAGCAGACCGGCACGGCCAGCGGCATCGCGCTGATCGTCGAGCAGGCCCCGCTCTGGAACCGGGCCAGGAAGCGCCGGGTGCCGTTCGCGCATTACGAGACGGAGATCGCCCGCGCGATCCTGACCTGCGCTGGCAACCACTACGGCCGGCCCGAGCTGACGGCGGCCGGCGCTGGCCCCTCGCTCCTGCTGGGCTGGCCCGAGCCGACGATCACCACGCCCGGCGCCGACCGGGACCACTCGGACGCCTGGCGGATGCAGATGGGCCTCGCCAGCCGCACCCAGATCCTCATGGAGCGCGACGGCTGCTCCCGCGACCAGGCGCTCCGGAAGCTCGAGCAGGTCGCCCGCGACCGCGCCGACGAGCGGCAGATCCTCCGGGTCGAGCCCCGGGGGGTGGGGGAGGGGGACGACACAGATCCGGGCGAGCCGCCCGACGCCACGCCCGCGCCCGGTGACGAATTCGGCACCGGCGAGTCGCCCGAGAGCCCCGACGAACGACCACCTGATTCGTGACGAAGAATCGCCTTGATGGGAGACTCGGTAGGACAGACTTCAGTCTGTCCAGAATCTCTCCATCCGCGAGAATCGTGGACAGACTGAAGTCTGTCCATACCAGTCTGGTAGGGCACGCTTTGGCGTGCTTTCCGATCGCATACTCCAGGAGAGGCACGCCAGAGCGTGCCCTACAAGACTGATGACATGGCTCTTCGACACGACGGGCTATCTCACGCGGGGCCATTGCGGCCCCTGGCCCCCGGGGCTGGCGGCGACGTACCAGGTCGCCAGCCTGGCGATCATGGGCGCGTACTACGCGATCCCGCTCACGCTCCTCTT
>JBKOZB010000149.1:0-3764 GCA_046744225.1 Planctomycetota bacterium
CGTCGGCGTTTTCCGAGGGGTACGGCCACTGCACGCCGCCCGACTCTTCGAGCGCGTGGTAGTCGGCGACGCCGCTGATGTCGCAGGGGCGGCCCTTCGAGAGCCGCTTGAGGATCTGGAAGACCGCCTCGGGCGACTCCCACTCGGCGAGCATCTCGGCGCAGCCGCCATAGTGGGCCACGAGCTTGAAGATGTTGAAGTCGGAGAGGGCCTGACCCGGGGCGCGGCGGACCTTCTTGATCAGGCTGATCCGGCGCTCGGAGTTGATGAACGTCCCCTCCTTCTCGCCCCAGGCGGCGGCCGGGAGGAGCAGGTCGGCGGCCCGGGCCGTCTCGGTCGAGTGGTAGAGGTCCTGCACGACGAGGAAATCGAGGCGGCCGAGCAACTCGCGGAGCCGCCCTTGCTCGATCCACGAGTGCGCCGGGTTGGTCGCGATGATCCAAAGGCCCCGGATCGTGCCGTCCTTGATCCCCTCGATGATCTCGTCGTAGGCCCAGCTCCCGCGTGTCGGGATGCGCCCCTCGGGGATCTTCAAGAGCCGGGCGACCGTCGCGCGGTGCTCGGGGTTCGCGAAGTCGCGCCCGCCGAGCAGGTTCGTTGTGTTCGAGAAGAGCCGCGAGCCCATCGCGTTGCACTGGCCGGTCACGGAGTTCGCCCCCGTGCCGGGCCGGCCGATGTTGCCGGTCATCAGCGCCAGGTTGATGATTGCCTGCGCGGTCCGAACGCCCTGGTGGCTCTGGTTTACGCCCATCGTCCACCAGAACGAGACCCGCTGGCTCCGGTGGATGCGGGCCGCCCCGTCCCTCAGCGCCTTGACGCTCAGCCCGGTCGCGTAGGCGACCCCGCCCGGCTTGAACCGGCGGACGTACGCCGCGAATTCGTCGAAGCCGGTCGTGTGCGCGTCGATGAACGCGCGGTCGATCCAGCCGTTCGCGATCAGCAGGTTGGCCAGGCCGTAGAGGAAGACCAGGTCCGACTTGGGCCGGATCGGCAGATGGAGCGTTGCGCTCATCGCCGTCTCGGTCCGGCGCGGGTCGATGACGATGATCTCGGGATCGTGCCGGTTCCGCATCACCCGCTCCCACATGATCGGGTGGGCGATGCACAGGTTCGAGCCGATCAGGACGATGCAGTCCGACTCTTCGAAATCCTGATACGTGTAGGGCGGGGCGTCGAAGCCGAACGTCTGCTTGTAGGCGACGACGGCCGTGGCCATGCATTGCCGGGTGTTGCCGTCGCCGTGGACCATCCCCATGCCAAATTTCGCCAACGCGCCGAGCAGGGCCATCTCCTCGGACGGGATCTGCCCCGTGCTCAGGAAGGCCACCGAGTCGTGGCCATATCGGGCCTGGATCTCCTTGAACCGACCGACCATCGCCTCCATCGCGGTCTGCCAGTCGACCGCCCGGCGCCGGCCGTCGGCGTCCTTCAAGAGCGGGACGGTCGCACGGTCGTCGGCATCGAGGACCGTCAGCGCCTCCCAGCCCTTGGGGCAGGCCATGCCGAGGTTGACCGGGGAGTCGGTCGCGGGCGTCAGGTTCACCGCCTGGCCGTCGCGGAGGTGGATGTTCAGGCTGCAGCCGGTCGAGCAGTAGCCGCAGACCATGCTCGTCGTCGCGTCGGGGCTCTTGTCGGCGGGGACCTGCCCCAGGCCGAACCGGCCCGGCTCCCGGAGCAGCTCGCGCGTCAGGCGGCCATCGCGCGCCCGCAGCAGCGACCGGAGGCGACGGAGGATCGAGGGAGCAAGGGTGGCGTTGCTCACGGCAGGAGCCCTCCCGGCATCTTCGGTTTCACGACCGCCGCGAAGAACAGGTAACGCTCGGTGATCTCGCCGCCGAGCAGGGCGACGAACGCGAGCGTCGCGAACGCCGCCCGCACCGTCGGATCGATCGACGACCCGGAGGCGATCAGCATCAGCGGCACCGCGATCCCCCCGGCCGCCCCCAGCATCAGCCGCTGGAGCGCCGGGAACCTCAGGGCCCAGCGGACTAGATGGGCCGACCGCCGCAACGGCGTGATCCGCCGGTCCTTCAGGTGTCGCAACAGGCTCGCCTCGAACCCGAGCTTGGCCGCGATGGTGACCATCAGCCCGAGGCCGAGCCCTCGCTCGATCCCCTGCCCCTCCACGCCTGAGAACGCCGAGGACCAGGTCGAGGCGACCAGGGCCGCCGCCAGGCCCATCACCAGCACCGTCCCGGCGAACTTGACCCCGCCGATCGACGCCCGCCAGAACGGATGCCGGACGACGTGGTAGACCATCACCGAGCTGACCACTCCCGCGAGGCCCGCGACGACGACCGCCGCCGCCAGCGCGAGCCGCAGGACCGGGTGGGCCTCGGACCACGAGGGCATCAGCACCGTCAGGCCGACGTGGGCGATCGCCAGCTTGGCGAACAGTCCGAGCGTGGCCACCTCGCGGCTGAGCCACGAATGCCGCAGGCCGATCAAGGCTCGATAGGCGTAGAGCGGTCGGCCCAGGTGGCAGGTGCTCGCCACCAGCCCCAGCAGTCCGAAGCCGAGGCTCAGCCCGGCCAGGAGCGCAGACCCCCGGCCGCCGGCCAGCCGGGCGATCAGGTCCATCAGGAACCCGCCGACCGACAGTTGCGTCAGCACGAGCATGATGACCAGGGGCCAGTGCGCGTGCTCGGGGGCGCTCCGGAAGTGGTCCGCCGGCCGGACCTGGCCCTCGATCGAGCGGTTCGACCGGTATCGGGTCGTCGGCCGCGTGTAGCCCGGTTCGGGGGCGGCGGGGAGGAACTCGCCCGCCTCGGCGTCCGCGAGGACCTCCACCCGGTCCACGACGCGAATCCGGATCGCCTCGTGCGGGCAGGCCTGGACGCAAGCCGGGGCCTCGCCGGCCTGGAGCCGGTCGCCGCACATGTCGCACTTGCGGACGATCCCCTTGCCCGCGTGGAACTTCGGGGCGTCATAAGGGCAGGCGAGCGTGCAGTACTGGCAGCCGAAGCACTGGTCGTCCAGGTGCTTGACGATCCCTGTCACCGGGTCCTTCTCGTAGGCCTCGACCGGGCAGGCGTTCAGGCAGGCGGGCTCGAGGCAGTGATGGCACGACGACGTGACGTGCTGGAAGACCGGGAGCCCCGGCGCCCCGCCGACGATCAGGCCGACGTCGCGCCAGGCTTCCCCCTCATCGAGCCCATTCAGGGCGTGGCAGGCCGCCACACACGCCTTGCAGCCCGAGCAGCGGTCGAGGTCCACCTCGAACGCGAGCTGCTGCCCCGGTCCCGGCGGGTGGGCCGGCAGCAGGGACGAGTAGAACCGGCCCTGGAGCGGCTCGTCCGCGTTCGCGTGGAACTGAGCGAACCGCTCGACGGCGGTCAGGTCGCCTTGTTCCCCCAGCAGGACGTCGATCAGTGACACCGTCTCCATTGCGCACCACTCCCTTGCCGCGTCCGGGGTCCGGACGTGGAACCGTCATCACTTCGGGCCGAACCTTGGATTCAAAGTCGCTGCGGATCTCGGGAGAGCCGGCCGGGGCCGGCGATCGATCGCGACGCGACATGAGCTTTACTGAATCCGGTCTGGCCCATGGGACATGGCAAATGACAACTTGGCCCGAGTTCCCCCGTGTTTTGTCATTTGGCATGTGCCATTCGCCATGCGGGACTCAGAGGCTATCCGGGAAGCCCTGGCCTTATGGCCAGAAGTCGTTGGCTGCAAACAAGTTGCGGATATTGCAAGCCGTATCGCCCCAACCGGCCTTCTTGCAAGGACTTGCGGCGAAAAACACGCCCCTTCCCGGATAG
>JBKOZB010000179.1:0-3456 GCA_046744225.1 Planctomycetota bacterium
GGGGCAAGGAGGTCCTGCCCGAGATCATGATCCCGCTGGTCGGCACCATCGAGGAACTCTCCTTCGTCAAGAAGCGGGCCGTCGCCGTCGCCGAGGAGGTCATGAAGAAGGCGGGCGTCCAGGTCGATTACCTGATCGGCACGATGATCGAGGTGCCCCGCGCCGCCTTGACCGCCGACCGGATCGCCGAGGAGGCGCAGTTCTTCTCGTTCGGCACCAACGACCTGACCCAGATGACGTTCGGCTTCAGCCGCGACGACATCAAGGGGTTCATGCCGGTCTACCTGAAGGAGAAGATCTTGCCGGTCGATCCGTTCCAGACGATCGACGCGAACGGCGTCGGCCAGCTCATCGAGATCGGCGTTGCGAAGGGGCGCAAGGCGCGGCAGGAGAAGGCCGGCGAGCACCTCAAGGTCGGCATCTGCGGTGAGCACGGCGGCGACCCTGAGAGCATCGCCTTCTGTCACAGGGTGGGCATGGATTACGTCTCGTGCTCGCCGTTCCGCGTGCCGATCGCCCGGCTCGCCGCCGCCCAGGCCGCCCTGGCCGAGGGGAAGGCGATCAGCCGCGACCGCTGAGCGCAAGGGCTGCGAGCCGAAAACCGTCGTCATCTCGTCAGCGAGACAGGCCGTCCGGCCGGACGGCCTGTTCCCTTTCGAAAGATGCGTCGACCGGCTCCAATCCATGATTTTCAAGGGGTAGCTTGTCGCCGGGGAGAGGCTGTGGTATCGTGGTCTTGGCGGATTTTAAGCCTAATTAAAGTAGATCCTTTGTTATCAACGATTTATAAAACTAAAGTCGGTACTCGGATAGATTCCTAACAAGGCCCTTGAGGTCGGGACCGCAGGTCGAAGATGCCGCCGGACGGCGGCCGGTGGCGGTTCGGATCCCGACTCGACTCGTGCTGAAGTCTTTCCCGGAGTCGTTACCCATGGCGAAACAAGGCCGCGACTGGACGGACATCCTGATCAAGCGGGGGGTCGTCGGCCCCGACCAGATCAAGGAAGCTCAGCGGATGGGCAACCTCCCTCTCGAAGAGGCCCTCACTAAGCTGGGCTACGCCGGCCCCGACGACATCATGAAGGCCAAGGCCGAGCAGCACAATCTGCCCTTCGTCGAGCTCCGTGAGATCGAGATCCCCGCCTCGGTCATCGAGCTCGTCCCCGAGTCGATCGCCCGCGAGAACGTCGTAATGCCCCTGGCGCAGGAGAACGGCGCCATCAAGGTCATTATGCATAACCCGATGGACTTCGATACCATCGATAAGCTTCGGTTCGTCCTCAACCGCGAGATCGAGGTCGCCTTAGGCCCGAAGGAAGCCATCGTCGAGGCAATTAACCGCTACTACGGCGGATCAACGACCGAGACCGAGTCGGTCGACTCGATGCTTCAGGAATTCACCGACACGGCGATCGACTTCGCCGAGGACGCCGGCGGCGCCAAGACCGGTGCGGGCACGAACACACTGGAGGAAGGGGACGCGCCGGTCATCAGGCTCGTCCACCTGATCATCCAGGAAGCGGTTGCGATGCGGGCCTCCGACATCCACATCGAGCCGTTCGCCGACCGCATTCGTATTCGTTACCGGATCGACGGTGTCTGCGTCGAGCGCGACTCGCCTCCCCGCGGCCTTCACGGCTCGATCGTCAGCCGCCTCAAGATCATGGGCCAGATCGACATCGCCGAGAAGCGCCGGCCCCAGGATGGCCGGATCAAGATCTTCGTCGCCGGCAAGGATATCGACCTGCGGGTCAGCATCCTCCCAACCGTGTATGGGCAGTCGGTCGTCATGCGGATCCTCGATCGCGAGAACATCAAGGTCGGACTCCGCGACCTCGGGTTCAGCAAGGAAGACTGGAAGAAGTTCGCGCAACTGATCAAGCGGCCGAACGGGATCTTGCTCGTGACCGGCCCGACCGGGTCGGGGAAGACGACCACCCTGTACGCCGTCTTGAACGAACTGAACCGGCCCAACGTCAAGATCATTACCGTCGAGGACCCCGTCGAATATTACCTGCCTGGCATCAATCAGTGCGAGGTCCGCGCCAAAATTGGCATGACGTTCGCACGCATCATTCGCGCCATGCTGCGACAGAACCCGAACATCCTCCTGGTTGGCGAAATCCGCGACGAGGAGACGGCAAACACGGCAATTCAGGCCTCGCTGACAGGCCACTTGGTTTTTAGTACATTACATACAAACGATGCGCCCAGCGCTGTAACGCGTCTGGTCGATATCGGCGTGCAGCCATTTCTGGTCGCCAGTTCGATCATGGCCGTGCTCGCCCAACGCCTCGTCCGCAAAGTCTGCCCTAAGTGCCGCCAGCGGGTCGAGCCCCCGAGCCACATCCTTCAAGGCCTTGGTATCCGTCCCGAGATCGCCAAGAAGGCCAACTTCATGAAAGGGAAGGGGTGTGCTTACTGCAACAGGTCTGGCTACCGCGGCCGCATGGGCATCTACGAGCTGATGATCATGTCCAGCGCGATCCGCGAGGCGTCGTTCAAGGGCGAGCCGACCCAGGTGATTCGCAAATTAGCCCAGAAGCAGGGGATGCGCACGCTCTTCGAGGACGGGATGAATAAGGCCATCAAAGGCCTGACCACCATCGAGGAGGTACTCCGGATCACCAGGCAAGACACGGTCGCCGAGCCACCGCCCGCCGCGACCCCCGCAGCCGCGAAATGAGCGCGGCTTTTCTGGGCGGTCCCAGCGAGGGGGCAGCGTCTAACTGCCAAATTTTCCGTATGCTGTCTATTTTTCGTGAAGTGAAATGCACAACGCTCCCCTCCTCGCGCACCGATCCCCGGCCGAGAGCCCTATACCATGCGTTCGCTGCTTGATCCGACGCAGGACCGCCGCGATAATGGGGGGCGGACGGGACCAGGGCATTTCGCCGTAAGTCCAAGAATCCGTACTTCCTTTTTGTGGACACCTGGAGGATCGGACAAAGTCCACCCCCTGAGGTGAGCCGGGAGAGGAGGACAGCAGGCCGGAGTGTTGCGACGGGGCCTCTGCGGGAGGATCGATACGGCAATGGGTACGCTGCTCATCGACAAGCTGCTTCAGACGACCGTGACCCAGAAGGCGAGCGACCTGCACCTGACAGTCGGGAGCCCGCCGATGCTCCGGCTTCACGGTCACATGCGACCGCTGGCGACGAAAGTGCTGGAGTCGGCGGACACGAGCGCCCTGATGAAGAGCATCACGCCCGAGCGGTGCCAGCAGGAGCTGCAGGAGGTCGGCGGGACCGACTTCGGGTTTGCCTTTGGTGACATGGCGCGCTTCCGGGTCGCTGTCTTCAAGCAGCGCGGCAACATCGGCCTGGTGCTCCGGCGGGTGCCGAACGAGTTCCTCACGTTCGAGCAGCTCGGCCTCCCCCGGGTCATCGAGCAACTGATCCGGCGCCCCCGCGGCCTGATCCTGGTGACCGGCCCGACCGGGTCGGGCAAGACGAC
>JBKOZB010000120.1:0-6221 GCA_046744225.1 Planctomycetota bacterium
GCATCCCAAGAAGTCGCTGCCCTCGGCTCCCGGGGTGGCTGGGGCGGAACGCCCCGGCTTCGTTCGCCCCACCACCGAGGCGTTCCGCCCCAACCACCCCGGTCTCGGCGAAAGGGCATCCACTTCCTGGGATGCGTATTAGGACACCACCGCTCGGAGCCATCATCAAGAGGCGGAGCACCGAATCCCCCTCATGAGCCAACGTTTTTTTCGACGTTCGCCACGGGGACGAGCGAGGAGCCGGGGAGGATCGGCGGGCCTCGATTCGGCGTCGCATCTCTCGATGGTCCATCCGTCAACGACCGTCCACCGATCCGAACCGCTCGAACCGATGCTCCGCGAGCGACGACGGCGCGGGCAATGCCGTCCCGGCCGCGAGGCAAGAGCGGGCCCAGGCGATCAGGGCATCGTAGTGGGCGGGGCCGTCGAGCCGGCCGTACCATTCCATGCCTGAGGCGGTGACGAGCACGGCGACGTTCGGCAGGTCGCACGGGCCGAGGCAGCCCGAGATCGTCAGTTGGACGCCTCGGTTGAGCTTCTCGGCCTTCCAGGCGGCCTTGATCCGCTCGACGGGGACCTCGGGCAGGCCGCGGTCGGTCCGGCCGCAGCAGCACCCTTTGCAGAGCACGAGCTGGGCCGGCGACTTGACGCGGGTCGCCATGCCGGGAGGTGTGTCCGTCCCCTGGGCACTCAAAATTCGATCCCTAGTTGGGCCTTGACCCCCGACTTGAATGGGTGTTTGATCGGGACGATCTCGGAGACGAGGTCAGCCACCTCGATGATCGCAGGCGGGGCGCCCCGGCCGGTCAGGACGACGTGCTGGCGCGGGTCGCGGACCTTGAGGAAATCGACGACGAGCTGCGGGTCGAGATACCCCAGCTTCATCACGACGTTGATCTCGTCGAGGATCACAAGATCATATTGGCCCAAGTTGATCGCTTCCTTTCCCACCTCCCAGATCCGGAGCGTGGTGGCGATGTCCTGCGCGGGGTTCTTGGTATCCCAGGTGAAGCCGTCGCCCATCGGGAGGATCTGAATCTCGGGCGCGAGGCGGTCGGCTAGCTTCTTCTCGCCGGTCTTCCACTTCCCCTTGATGAACTGGACCATGAAGACCTTGAACCCGCAGCCCAGCGCCCGGAAGGCCAGACCGAGCGCGGCGGTCGTCTTCCCCTTGCCGTCGCCGGTATTGACGATGATCAGGCCGTGCCGCCGCCTCGGATCGGGACGCGGGGGTTCGGCGGCTTCGTCAGTAATGGTCATGGCTGTTGGTCCTTTCCGAAGGATAATTGAACGGGCCTACCCGGCCAGCAGGGCGCGGCGGACCGCCTCGGGCAGGCGGCGCCCTCCGAGGTGGTCGAGCGGCTTGAGTTCGACCCCCCAGGCGTTCGCAATTGTCCGGGCCAGGCCGAGCCGGACGGGGCCGGTCTCGGTGTCGATGACGAGGCCGCCGACGCCGCCTTGTGCGAGCCGGCGGGCGAAGCCCAAGGCGTCGGCCTCGGGGTGGCCGCCCGGCCGGAGCGCGACGTTGCCGCGGCCGTCGGTCAGCAGCACGACCAAGGGCACGACACCCGGCTCGCGACGCCGGGCATTGGCGACGATCCGCCCGGCCAGCGCCAGGCCATGGGCCAGGGGTGTCAGGCCGCCGACAAGCAGCTCGGTCAGGTGCCGCGCGGCGACCCGGACGCTCCGCGTCGGCGGCAAGGCCAGGCGTGCCGACCGACCGCCGAACGTGATCAGGCCGACGCGGTCGCGCTTCTGGTAGGCGTCCACCAGGAGCGAGAGGACGGCCCCCTTGGTCTGGGCCATCCGCTTGCGGGCGCCCATCGACCGGCTCGCATCGACGACGAACAGGATCAAATGTTGCGCGGGTCGGGCGCGGACCTTATCGCGCAGGTCGCGGGCGCGGAGGATCAAAGGATCGCCGTGAGCCCGGCCGCGCGCGGCTTGCCACGGGGCGGCGGCACGAAGGGTCGCGCTCAAGGCGGGGTCGCGGGCCCGGCCGTTCGGCACGGTCGCCCGGACGAAGACGCCGCGGCGGTCGGTCGTCGTGAGCCCTCCACGCCGGCCGGCCTTTCCGGGCCGCCGTTTCGCGGCCGCGACGCGGGGCGTCCATTCAGGCGCGGACCGGGGCTCGGCCGCCGGGATGACCTGGGGCTCGTCGCCCTCGCCGAGGGAAGTCTGCTGCGTCTCGTTCGGAGCGGCCGAGGCGACAGGCTCGTCGCGGCGGTCGCGACTGGCATAGTATTCCTGCCGTGGCAGGATCTCGGGCCGATCGGGAGCGGAGCGGTCGTCGCCCGAGCCGGATGGAGGCGGAGAAGGGGGCGTTGGCGCCGGCCCGTGATGGGTCCGACGATGCATCAGCGCCAGCTCGGCGACGACCTCGATGTCCTCCAGGGTCACGGTCGTGCGCCCCTCGTAGGCCGCGAGGGCCGAGGCCGCCTTGTAGATCGTTAGGTCGGCGCGGAGGCCGTCGGCCCCCTCGCGGGCGCAACGGGTGCAGAGGGCGGCGAGGACCGGGTCGGGCACCTCAACCGAGGGCAAGAGCCGCTGCGCGCGGGCGATCTTTTCCCCCTCACGGCGATCGGCTTCGGCCCAACGGGTGCGGAAGCCGGCCGGGTCGGCCTCGAACGCGAGCCGGCGGCGGACGACCTCGGCGCGCTCGAACGGGTCGGTCATCGGCTCGACCTCGACGGCCAGGCCGAAGCGGTCGAGCAACTGCGGCCGGAGGTCCCCTTCCTCCGGATTCATCGTACCGACCAAGACGAACCGCGACGGGTGGCGGAACGTCAGGCCCTCGCGCTCGACGTGGTTGACCCCCATCGCGGCGGCGTCGAGGAGCAGGTCGACTAGGTGATCGCCGAGCAGGTTCACCTCGTCGATGTAGAGGATGCCCCGGTGCGCCGAGGCGAGCAGGCCCGACTCGAACGCTCGATGGCCGGTCGTCAACGCGCGCTCGAGGTTCAGGCTGCCGACGACGCGGTCGTCGGTCGCCCCCACCGGCAGGTTGACCAGCGCGACCGGCCGGCGCTCGAACCGCGCCCCCTCGGGCAAAGGCCAGCCGGCCACCTCCTCGCCGGGCGCCCGGTGGAACGGGTCGCCCGGCACGACCTCGATATCCGGCAGGAGCGCGGCCAGCGCCCGCACCGCCGTGCTCTTGGCCGCCCCCTTCGAGCCGCGGATCAGCACCCCGCCCAGCCCCGGATGGATCGCCGCCAGGACCAGCGCGCGCTTCATCGCCTCCTGGCCCACAATCGCCGAGAAGGGGAAAATGGCCTCGCCGATCGATCTTGACATGGGATGGCTTGATTCCATTTTCATCTTATTTATCATTTGTTGTCTATCATTTGCCATCTTATTCAATTCAAGAGAACGCCCGCGCGATCAGGAACGCGGCGACCGCGGCAAGCCCGCCGATCAGGGCCGTCTGCATGGCGCTCCGCCACGGTCGCGTGCCGGTGAAGCGACCCTTGATGTAGCCGAAGATCAGCAAGGCGATCAGGGTGACGACCACCGACCAGAGCATCGCCAGGTGAGATTTCGCCACGAGCATGTACGGGGCGAGCGGGATCAGGCCCCCGGCGATGTAGGCGCCGGCGATCGTCGCGGCACTATTGAGGGCACGCTTCGGGTCGGGCTCCTCCAGGCCCAGCTCGAACCGCATCATGAAATCGACCCAGGCCTCGGGGTTGGCCTCGAAGGCGTCCAGGATCGGCTCGATGGCGTCCGGGGTCATCCCGAACTTCAGGAACAGGTCGGCGACCTCGGCTCGCTCGATGTGGGGGACGGTGGCGACCTCTTGCTCCTCGCGCAGCTTTTCGCTGGCGTAGTGCTCGGCGTCGCTCCGGGCGGCGAGGTAGCCGCCGAGGCCCATCGCGATCGAGCCGGCGGTGATCTCGGCCAACCCGGCGGTGACGACGATCCAGGTGCTCTCCACCGCTCCCGAGAGCCCGGCCGCCAGGGCGAACGGGACGGTCAAGCCATCGGACATGCCGATGACGACGTCGCGGACGAACTCGCTGGCGGTGAAGTGGCGCTCGATGTGGGCCAATTCCGGCGTCGTTGGTTTCACGACCGAGGTCCCTCACCACGGTTCGCGGCAGGCGCGGCGGGCGTCGTGCTCGAACCAGTTATCGAGGTAGTGATGCTGGCCCCGCATCCAGACCCAGAGGCTCGCCAGCAGATATGCGGGGATGAAGGCTCCTCCCCAGCGCTCGACCTGGCGGACGTGGGCCTGTTCGTGGTCGCGGCAGGTGTCGAGGCAGTCCGCGTCGCGGCCGAGGATGACGTGGCCGAGCGTCATCGCGGCGAACCCGCACCTGTTGCCGAACCAGCGCGAGAAGCCGCCGTGAAACTCCAGCGCTCCGCGCCGCCGCTGGACCCGGCCCCCGGTGCCGAGCGTCAGGGCCCCGGCCAACAGGCCGACGCAGGTCGTGGGGGCCGCCCAGACGTAAGCCAGCGTCCGAAACACGCGCCGCCGACCACCTCGCGACATCCCTACTCCTTGGCGATTCAAGGCAGTCGTTTCGGGCCCATCGTCAGCAGGACGGACCCGCACGACTTGCACGCCCGCGCGTCGACCTATTGCGAAGCTATCGAACAACCCTTTGCGATGGACCGGCTCGAAGACGGCGGGCCATCTCCAAGGGCCGGCGGTGAGGCTCTCTCCACACCATTGATCCTGCTGACAGTGGGGGCATTGCATCTCGACTCCCCTCGTCGCGCCGCGGATCAAATCTGTCTCCGCGATCGCGTCCACTCCAGCGCCTTCGCGGCCAGTGACCACGTACCGTACGCCGAGGTCGCCAGCAGCAGGCTGATCACGCCGAAGGCGCAGACGTGCTCGAAGACGCCCTGCGGGGCGAACTCGCGGCCGAACAACTCGACGGCCATGTGATGGGCGAACGGGAACATCGCGGGGCTCTCCTTGAGGGGTTGGGAAGACGGATCAACGGCTCTCCAGCACACTCTCGTTCCGGAGGTAAACCTCTTTCAGCGCGGCGACCGTCTCCGGGCTCGGCTGCTCCCAGAGCCCGCGATCGACGGCCTCGATCAGTCGCTCGGCCATCGAGCGGAGCGCCCAGGGGTTCTTCTCCTGGAGGAACTCCTGGACCTTGGGATCGAGCAAATAGGCCTCGCTCAAGTTTTCAAACATCCAGTCATCGATGACCTGCGCGGTCGCCTCGTAGCCGAACAGGTAGTCGACCGTGGCGGCCATCTCGAAGGCACCTTTATACCCGTGCCGCATGACCGAGGCGATCCACTTGGGGTTGACGACCCGCGAGCGGAAGACGCGGCGGGCCTCGTCGGCCAGGTCACGGACGCGGACGTTGTCGGGGTTGGCCGTGTCGCCGAAGTAGGCGGCCGGGTTCTCGCCGGTCAGGGCGCGGATCGCGGCGATCATGCCGCCGTGGAACTGGAAATAATCGTCGCTGTCAAAGATGTCGTGCTCGCGGTTGTCCTGGTTCTGCACCGCGACCGCCACCTGCACCAGCCGCCGCTTGAACGGCTCGGGCGCGGCGACGCCGTGGTCGGTGCTCGTGTAGGCATACGAGCCCCAGTTGATGTAGACCTCGGCCAGGTCGGCGTCGGTCTTCCAGTTCCGCTCGTCGATCAGGTTGAGCAGGCCCGCGCCGTAAGAGCCGGGTTTCGAGCCGAAGACGCGATACTTCGCCTGCCGCGCGGCCTGGGCGGGCGAATGGCCCTTGGAAATCAGGGACATTTCTTCGCGGCGGACGTGTCGGCGCAAGTAATTGTGTTCGTCGGGCTCGTCGGCCGCCGCGACCAGCTCGACGGCGCGGTCGAGCAGGACGACGACGTTGGGGAAGGCGTCGCGGAAGAACCCGGAGATCCGCACGGTGACGTCGATCCGGGGCCGTCCCAGCTCTTCGAGCGGGACCAGTTCCACGCCCTTCAACCTCCGGCTCTCGGGGACCCAGACCGGGCGACAACCCATCAAATGAAGGATCTCGGCGATGTCGTCGCCGTGAGTCCGCATGGTGCTGGTGCCCCAGACGACGATGCCGACGCTCCGAGGATACTGATCGTCGTGCTCGGCGCGATATTTCTCGATCAGCCGTTCAGCGGCCTGCGTGCCGACCTTCCAGGCGGTCTCGGTCGGGATCGTGTGGATGTCGATGCTGTAGAAGTTCCGCCCGGTCGGCAGGATGCGCGCCATCCCCCGCGTCGGCGCCCCGCTCGGCCCGGCAGGGACGAACCGGCCC
>JBKOZB010000211.1:0-3234 GCA_046744225.1 Planctomycetota bacterium
CCTCGGCCTGCACGACATGGCGGGCAACGTCGCCGAATGGTGCTCCGACTGGTTCGGCACCTACTCGGTCGGCCCGCAACGCGACCCGCTCGGGCCGGACCAGCCCGGCCCGGAGGGCAAGCGCGTCCTCCGTGGGGGTAATTGGCTCTCCAAGGTCCGCGGTTGCCGCCCCGTCGATCGCGACGGCGACGAGCCCCAGATCCGCCTCGGCCTCTACGGCTTCCGTGTGGTGAAGGTCGCGCTCGCACCGCGCGAGTGAAGCCGGCGGACAGGTCAGGGCACTCCCCGTGTCCTAGGATGGAATCTCAGACAATCTCGAATACATTCATGACTCAAACCAAACATCCAACAAGGAGCCTGTTTTTTTTCATTCACCATGACCCAGAAAGAATCGCCCATTTTCCCAGAATTGCCATGCCAGATCGAAACACTGATCTGAAGACAATTTCGGTCGGCGGAAGAGCGCTTTGGCGGCTTGACATGAGGTGGTGTATGGTCTACATTGGCCGGTCTGTTTTCCCGGCTGGGTGACTCCGTGCGCTCGTGCTGCGGCTCTCGCTGCGGTGGCGGACTCAGCGATCCGCCTCGTCGTCGCCGTCTCTTATCAGGTGCATAGTTTCCATGGACACTCCGATTCAGGTCGACCTGGGCCGGATCGCGCAGGACTTACAGATCCGGCGCGTTCAGGTGGAGAGCGTGGTCCAGTTGCTCGATGAGGGCAACACGGTACCGTTCATCACCCGCTACCGCAAGGAGCGGACCGGTAATCTGAACGAAGTGGCCATCCACGAGATCCAGGTCCGGGTCGGTCGGCTCCGCGAGCTGGCCGAGCGGAAGGAGACGATCCTCAAGGCGATCGAGGCGCAGGGGAAGCTGACCGACGAGCTGGCCACCGCCATCCGCGCGGCCGACAACCCCAAGCGGCTCGAAGACCTCTACCTCCCGTTCAAGCCCAAGAAGAAGACCAAGGCGTCGGAGGCGCGCGACAAGGGCCTGGAGCCCCTGGCGCAGCGGATCTGGAACCGCGACGAGACCCTGACCGACCTGCCCGCCGCGGCGCAGGAGTTCGTCAACGCCGAGAAGGGCGTCGAGACCCCCGAGCAGGCCATCGAGGGAGTCGGCCACATCCTGGCCGAGGCGATCAGCGAGCTGGCCGCCGTCCGCGACGCGATCCGCCGCGTCGTCTGGAAGACGGGCAAGATCGTAACGACCAAGGCCGAGATCCCCGAGGGCGAGGGGCTCGAATACCGCGACTACTTCAACTACTCGGAGCCGATTTCGCACATCCCTCCCCACCGCGTTCTGGCGATCAATCGGGGGGACAAAGAAGGGCCGCTCAAGGTCAAGCTCGAGGTCTCGCGCCCCGACCTGGAGTCGGCGCTCTTCGGGAACCTGCCGCTGGAGGGCCATCCCCAGGCCGAGTTCTTCCGCGCCTCAGCGATCGACGCGCTCGACCGCCTGCTCCTGCCCAGCATGGAGCGCGAGGTGCGCCGCGACCTGACCGACCTGGCCGAGCGGCACGCCGTCGACGTCTTCGCCCGCAACCTCCGCAGCCTCTTGCTCCAGCCGCCGATCCCCAAGCAGGTCGTCCTGGCGATCGACCCCGGCTTCCGGACCGGGTGCAAGGTCGCGATCCTCGACCCCAACGGCAATCTCCTCGAACACGGCATCATCCACCCGCACCCACCCCAGAACCGCCGGCCTGAGGCGAAGCTCTTCCTCAAGGACTTGGTCGGCAAGCACCAGGTCGGCGTCGTCGCCATCGGCAACGGCACCGCCTGCCGCGAGACCGAGGAGCTAGTCGCCGAGATCATCGCCGAGGGGACGCAATTCTCCCAGGCCGCCGAGTCCGGGACCGGGACCGAATCCGCCGCCGCGTCCCCCGAGGCCACGCCCGCCGCTGAAACGCCGGTCGCCGCACCGGCCGAAACGCCGACTCCGGAGATGGCGGCCGAGCCGAAGGCTGCAGCCAACCCCGAGGCGCCGGTCGCGACGGCGACCGACACGCCCGAGGAGGTGCCGGTCGAGGCGCTGCCGCCGATCGCGGGTGGCGCGCCCGAGCAGGCCGAGACGCAGACCGAGTCGGAGCCGATGGCGGCCGATGTTCCGCCCCCAGCCTCCTTGCCGGGCGAGGCCGCGTCGCCCGAGGCGGAGGGGCAGAAGGCCGACCAGCTCGACCAATCGGAACAGACCCAACGTCCTATCCAAGAAGGGGAAGGGGCGACGCCCGCCGAGACCCCGGCCGCCAGCCCCGAGCCGATCGCGGCATCCGAGGCCGTCTCCGAGCCGACACCGCCACCCACGCTGACCGCCGAGACCCCGGCTCAGGCTCCGGCACCCGCCGCCGTGCCGGTCGGAGGAAAGTTGGGCCGGCCGGAACAGCCGCCGCGCCCGCCCAAGCCCAAGCCCGCGCCGGTGCCCCCCAAGCCGCACCCGGCCGACCCGCTCCTGGCCAAGCTGGCGTACGTCATCGTCAACGAGGCCGGGGCGAGCGTCTACTCGGCCAGCCCGGTCGGCCGCGAGGAGTTCCCCGACTTCGACGCCACGCTGCGCAGCACGATCTCGATCGGCCGACGGCTCCAGGACCCACTCGCCGAGCTGGTTAAGATCGAGCCCCAAAGCATCGGCGTCGGCCTCTATCAGCACGACGTCAACGCCAAGCAGCTCAAGGAGTCGCTCGAGGCGGTCATCTCCAGTTGCGTTAACTTCGTCGGCGTGGACCTGAACACGGCGAGTGTCCCGCTCCTGCGGCATGTCTCGGGTCTGAACCAGTTGACCGCGCGGCGGGTGATCGAGATCCGCAAGGAAAAAGGGAGGTTCACCAGCCGCGAGCAGTTGTTGCAGGTCGAGGGGATCGGCCCGGCCACGTACACGCAGGCGGCCGGCTTCTTGAAGATCCCCGACGGCGAGAACCCGCTCGACCGGACCTGGGTTCACCCGGAGAGCTACGGAACGGCGACCAAACTGCTGGAGAAGCTGGGGTTTACCCCCGAGGTAGTCTGCCACCGCGATCAGCTTCCCGCCCTGCACGAGAAGCTCAACGAGCTGGACATCCCGGCCACGGCGCGCGAACTGGAGATCGGCGAGCCGACACTGCGCGACATCTGCGACACCCTGGCCCGTCCCGAGCGCGACCCGCGCGAGGACCTGCCCAAGCCGATCTTCAAGCGGGGCGTGCTCAAGCTCGAAGACCTCACGCCGGGCATGGAGCTGAAGGGGACGGTGCTGAACGTC
>JBKOZB010000311.1:0-5670 GCA_046744225.1 Planctomycetota bacterium
GGAATCAATTATTTCAAATTTAACATATTCGTTTTTCTTTGTGCGCTTTGTGCCTTTGTGGTGAATCCTTCCGCTTCAGATCGTCTGGCCGGAGGGCTTGACCGACAGGTATAGTGACCTGAACGCGCCTCGCGCGACGACGGGAGATGGCATCACGACGAGGGGGAATCACGCGAAAGCCATGGACATCGCCAAGCTCGCGCTGGAGGACGGCACCGTATTCACAGGGCAGGCGTTCGGCGCCCGCGGCGAGGTGGACGGCGAGGTTGTCTTCAACACGAGCATGACCGGGTACCAGGAGATCCTGACCGACCCGTCGTACCACGGTCAGATCGTGGCGATGACCTACCCGCTGATCGGCAACTACGGGGTCAACGCCGAGGACGCCGAGAGTGGGCGCCCCTGGGTCCGCGGGTTCGTCGTCCGCGAGCTGAGCCGGCTGGCCAGCAATCACCGTTCGGGGGGGACGCTCGACGCCTACCTCGCCGAGCATCACGTCATCGGCATCGAGGGGATCGACACCCGAGCGCTCGTCCGCCTGACCCGCGTGCAAGGAGCGTTGAAGGGGCTCCTCTCGACGACCGACCTCGACGACGCCTCGCTCATCGCCAAGGCGCAGGCGAGCCCCGGCCTAGTTGGGCGCGACCTGGCCCGCGAGGTCATGCCCGAGGGGGCGACCCGCTGGGAGCCGGGCTTCGAGAGCCGCTTCGCGACCCTGTCGGAGGGCGATCGGAACCGCCCGGTCCCGGACCGCGACGAGCGCCGGCCGCACGTCGTCGCGCTCGATTTCGGCATGAAGTGGAACATCCCGCGGCACCTGGTCGAGTGCGGCTGCCGGGTCACGGTCGTCCCCGGCTCGACCCCGGCCGAGGCGATCCTGGACCATAAGCCTGACGGCATCTTCATCTCGAACGGGCCGGGCGACCCCCGCCCGCTCACCGACGCGACCGCCACGCTCCGGACCTTGATCAAGACCGCCTCCGAGTCGCGGGGCATCCCGATGTTCGGCATCTGCCTCGGCCACCAGCTGTTGGGACAGGCGTTCGGTGCGAGGACCTTCAAGCTCAAGTTCGGCCACCGCGGGGCCAACCACCCGGTCCGCAACGAACGCACCGGCAAGGTCGAGATCACGACGCAAAACCACGGCTTCGCCGTCGATCCGGCCACTCTCCCCCCCGACGTGATCCCCAGCCACGTCAACCTCAACGACCAGACGCTCGAAGGGCTCCGCCACACCCGCCTGCCGATCTTCGGCGTCCAGTACCACCCCGAAGCCTCCGCCGGCCCGCACGACAGCCAGTACCTCTTCGCCGAGTTCCGCCGCCAGATGGGCTGATCCGGACCTCGCTTTCGGCAAGATCACGGGGCGATTTTCCCAGCCTCCCGATCGTGCATGGAGACTCGGCTGTGCCGTGCCTGGTCCTTCGATTCGAGGGAGGATCGCGAGAGACAGCCCTCTATTCGTTCCCTGCCATGCCCCTCATAATTGAGGCTAGTTGGGCAGGGCGCAGGACGATGAGCATTCCAACCCGATCGATCTTCCCCGATTTCCCTGCGCCTTGGGACCGAATGATCTCTCGTGGAAGCGAGGAAAGCCGTGGCAATCGAGCAACCCCCTCCCTCCCCAGCCCCCGAGCCCGACCAGGAAACCGAGGCATCACTCTCCGAATTTGCCGGCCTGGGCCTCTACGATGATGTCGCAGTCTGGGTTTTCATCACGGCATTCATCGGCCTGGCGATTGCCTGGTCGACCGGAAGAGTCGCGCCGTGGATCGGGGCCCTCACTGGGGGCGTTCTTGCTTATCTGATCGGTGCCTTGGTGATCTCCTTGTGCGGTCCACCCGAACCCGGAGTCAGAAATAACGGAGATGCTCCTTGATCGCGCTCGCCAGAGCACTTGCACGCCTGGCTACGAGTATCACCCTCTATGCCGCACCCTGTCTGAGTGCCGGCTCGCTCATGGCAGCATTCCACCGTCTGCTCGAACTGGACATCTCGACCGCCTTCACGCTTGGTTTCTTCGCGGCAATCGGCCCCGTTTACCTCTACTTCGCCTCGGGCTGGGGCATGCGACGGACGCTCACTCAACTTCAGGACTGGAGGGTGGACAATTTGATTCAGGTCAACGAATATGATCAATTGCGCCGAGCCGCCTTGGCCTGGTTCCGGGCCCGGCGGTTTGGGAGATAACCAACCCATCCACTCTCTTCTGTTCGCTCCGTGCGATTGACGGGGCCGCTTCTGGGCGATACCTTGTTTCTTTGCCATCCCAAGCGGCCGGGGTCCGTTCCGGCCGTCCGTTCCGATCGGGAGATCTCACGCCGTGGCTTCGACGTGTGTGGTGGGCCTCCAGTGGGGAGACGAGGCCAAGGGGAAGATTGTCGACCTGCTCTGCGACCAGCACGACGCCGTCGTGCGTTATCAAGGCGGGGCGAACGCGGGACACACGGTCGTCGCCGACGGCGTGACGTACAAGCTCTCGCTGATCCCGACCGGCATCCTCCGGCCGGGGATCGACTGCGTGATCGGCAACGGCGTGGTGATCCACCCCCCCGCCCTGCTCAAGGAGATCGAGGCGCTGGCCAAGCAAGGGGTTGAGATCGGCGACCGGCTCCACGTCAGCGACCGAGCGCACGTCATCTTACCCTATCACCTCGCCGAGGAGCGGCTGACCGAGGAGTCGGCCTCGGCCGCCGACCATCTCGGCACGACCCGGCGCGGGATCGGGCCGTGCTACCGCGACAAGGTCGGCCGGGTCCACGGCGTCCGGATGGGCGACCTGTACCACCCCGACCTCTTCCGCGAGCGCCTCGACCGCATCATCGCCTACAAGAACCGGCTCCTGACGGCGATCCTCCCCGACTTCGAGCCGTTCGACCCCCGCGCCGTGGCCGACGAATACCTCGGCCTGGCCGAGCGGCTCCGGCCGTTCGTCCGCGACACGACGACCTGGCTGCACCAGGCGCTCGCGAAGGGGAAGCGCCTCTTATTCGAGGGGGCGCAAGGGTCGCTCCTCGACATCGATCACGGCAGCTACCCGTACGTGACCAGCTCGAACAGCAGCGCGGCGGGGATCGCGGCGGGCTCGGGGGTGCCGACCCGGCACATCGACCGCTGGATCGGGATCGTCAAGGCGTACACGACGCGCGTCGGCGGCGGGCCGTTCCCGACCGAGCAGGACAACGCGGTCGGCGAGCGGATCCGCAAGATCGGCAAGGAGTACGGCACCGTGACCGGTCGCCCGCGGCGGTGCGGCTGGTTCGACGCCGTCGCCGTCCGCTACTCGGCCCGCGTGAGCGGTTCGACCGAGATCGCGGTGATGCTGCTGGACGTGCTGAGCGGACTGGAGGAAGTGCGCGTCGCCGTCGCCTACGAGGACGAGCACGGGCGGGCGGTCGCCGAGATGCCCGGCCCGCTCGCTGACCTGGAGCGGTGCCGCCCGGTGTACGAGACCCTGCCCGGCTGGTCGGAGGACCTGACCACCGCGCGGGATTGGTCCGAGCTGCCGGCCCGCGCCCGCGCGTACGTGCGGTTCCTGGCCAAGCAGATCGGCGTGCCGGTCTCGATCGTCTCGGTCGGCCCGGAGCGCCGGCAGACGATCGCCGTGCCGGCGGCCGATTGAGTGAGCGATCGGTTCCGGGGACGGGAAACGATGTCGAACGCCTCGATTTCCGAAGAGGGCCTGGCGCGGATCACGGCGGTCGGGCTGCGCCCCGAGCAACTGCCCCGGCACATCGCCATCATCATGGACGGCAACGGCCGATGGGCGCAGAACCGGGGACTCCCTCGGGTCGTCGGCCACCGCCGGGGCATCCAGAGCGTCCGCGCCGTCGTCGAGGAAGGATGCCGGATCGGCCTCGACCAATTGACTCTCTACTGCCTGTCGGTCGAGAACTGGAAGCGCCCCCCGCGCGAGCTGAAGTTCTTGCTCCGACTGCTCCGCCACTTCCTGATCGTCGAGCGCGAGGAGCTGATGGATCAGAAGGTCCGCCTGATGATGATCGGCCGCCGCGCGGGTCTCCCCGACGACGTCCTCCGCGAGCTGGACCGCACCATCGAGATGACGGCCGAGAACACCGGGATGATCCTCTGCCTGGCGATCAATTACGGCGGTCGGACCGAGATCGCCGACGCGGCGCGCCGCCTGGCCGAGGACGTTCGCTCCGGCGCGATCGCCGCCGAGCGGGTGGACGAAACGACCTTCAGCTCGTACCTGACGACGGCCGGCATGACCGACCCCGACCTCCTGATCCGAACCGCGGGCGAGATGCGGGTGAGCAATTTCCTGCTCTGGCAAATCTCGTACGCCGAGCTCTGGGTGACGGCCGTCCTCTGGCCCGACTTCCGCGGCGACGACCTGCTCGCCGCCTGCCAGGCGTTCGCCGCCCGCGAGCGCAAGTTCGGAGGGCTCCCCTCCATCTCCGCCCGATAAGCCATCGTTCCATCCCTCACCCCATCCACCAACCTCCATGCTCGGTACCCGGCTCCTCATTGGCTTCTCGATGGTCGGGCTGACCCTGCTGGTACTCTGCCTCGACGAGTGGCTGGCCCCGTGGTTCCCGCTCTGGTTCGTGTTCTCGGCGGTGGTCATGGGGGCCTCGGCGCTGGAGCTGGTCGGGCTGATGAAGGAGACGAGCGCCCGGCCCTCGGGGAACACCGTCTTCGGCGGTGTCCTGGCGCTGGTGGTGGCCAACTGGGTGCCGCACCTGGTCGATCGGTTTCATCCCCACGGCTGGCCGTCGGGCCACCCGCCCTACGACCTGTCGGCCCCGGTGTCGGTCCTGGCCTGGCCCTTGCTGACGTTCGTGGCGGTAGTCATGGTCGCCTTTATCATCCAGGGCGTCCAGTTTCAGAAGCCCGGGGCGACGCTGGCAACGATCGCGGGGACCGTGCTGGCCGTGGCCTATATCGGGCTGCTGGCCAGCTTCATCGTCCAGTTTCGCTGGTTCGACGGCCCCTATCACGGCCTGGTGCCGTTGGTCTACCTAATCGCCACCTCCAAAGGGGCGGACACCGGCGCCTACACGCTGGGACGGATCGCCGGGCGGCACAAGCTTTGGCCCCGGCTCAGCCCGAACAAGACGATCGAGGGGGCCTTTGGCGGGCTCCTCTTCGGGACGGGGGCGGCCCTGATCGTCGAGGCGATCGTCCGCTCCGTCCTCCACTCCGTCTCGCTCGGCTGGGCCTCGGCCGCCGTCTTCGGCCTGGTCGTCGGCTCGGCCGCACAGCTCGGCGACCTGATGGAGTCGATGATCAAGCGCGACTGCCTGCGCAAGGACGCCTCCGAAGCCGTCCCCGGCTTCGGAGGCGTCCTCGACGTGGTCGATTCACTCCTCTTCGCCGGCCCCGTCGCCTATGGCTACTGGCTCTGGCTCGGACCATAGGGAGCGTGAACCCAGCCCTGTGGCGGTGGTTAAACATGACATTTGATAAAATAGATAGCTTAGAGAATTACTCGTTCTCCGCGGTTGAATGATCCCCTATTTTTTTTCAATGACCTGCCATAAAGCGAAAACGTGGGCAATTCACGATAACGACGTTCCAGTTCAGCCAGGAGGATCGGTCGATTCTTCTTGGATCGAGCTTTCCTCATGATCTTGCGGCGGTTCAACGCCTCACGTTGGCAGGTCGGTTCTCGGGCCGTGCGATACGGTAACAGATCGTCCACGG
>JBKOZB010000293.1:0-4490 GCA_046744225.1 Planctomycetota bacterium
GAAAGTACCATGAGTGGATGGTTCCGCACCGGCATGATCTCGGCTCTCGGGCTCCTGCTGGGGAGTTCGCCGGTTTGGGGCCAGGTGGTCCGGGAACGCGACGTGAAGGTCACCGGCCCGCGTGGCCGGACGGTTGAGCGGGACATGCGGAGCGTGTTAGGGCCCGGGTTCATCGATCGCCAGACGACGATCCAGCGGCCCGGGGGGACCTTTCAGCGCGATGTTCTCGTGAGACAGCGGCCCGCCTTCGTGGGGGGAGGGGGTTGGGTGGGCGGCGGCCCTTGGGTCGGCCCGCGGCGGCCTCCAGTGTTCGTGGAGAACGTGTTCGTCCCTCGGCCCTCGCCGCTGGTCTCCGCCTTACCGTTCCTCGGCGGCCTCGGTCTCGGCTTAGGCGCCGGGGCCCTGGTGGGCGCCGCGGCGTCTCCGCCCGTTGTCGTCGCGCCGCCGCCGGTCGTCGTGTCCCCGGCGGTCGCCGTCGCGCCCGCGCCGACGACGACGGTCGTGGTGAACACGCCGCAGCCATACACCCCCGCGCCGACGCCGGCGACGGTGGTGGTCGATCCGGTCGCCGACGCGATGGCCCGGCTGCAAAGCCATCACGGCAACAGCCGGCGCGACGGGGCGGTCACCCTGGGCCGGCTGCGCGACCCGCGCGCGATCCCGGCCCTGGTCGACCGGCTCAAGAACGACAAGGACAAGGAGGTGCGCGTCGCTTCCGCGACCGCCCTGGGCGAGATCGGCGATCCCAGCGCCGCGAGTTACCTGGAGCGCGCCACCGTCTATGACAAGAAAAAGGAGGTGCGCGACGCCGCGTCGGCCGCCCTGAGCCGGATGCCGCGCACGTCGCCGCCTGGCAACCCGCCCGTCGAATCCTCCGCGCCGGCGACGATCGCCCCTGCCCCGGCGCCGACGTCCGTGCCGGCGATCGAGCCGCAGGAGAATGTTCCGCCCCCTCCGATGCCCGATCCCCCCGCGCCCGGGTTCCGCGACAGGCCCTGACGGCCGGAGCCGACCGGACCATGCCCGACCACGATGCCGCGATCGAACCGGCGGAAGAACGCCCCGCGAGAATGCCCGCCGAGTTCGGTCTGGCCACCGCCACGTTCGTCGTCGTGGCGAGCATGGTCGGCGTCGGCGTCCTGACCACCTCGGGCTTCACCGTCTACTTCGTCGGCAGCAACCAGTTGATGTTGGCCCTGTGGGTGGTCGGGGGTGTCGTCGCGGTCTGCGGCGCCCTGACGCAGGCCGAGCTCTCGGCCGCCTTGCCGCGCTCGGGGGGCGACTACGTCTATTTGCACGAGGCGTACGGCCCCCTGGCCGCCTTCCTCACGGGGTGGGTCTCGTTCCTGATCGGGTTCGCCGGGCCGATCGCGGCCTTGGGCGACGCCTCGGCCACGTATTTGCTCGCCCCGCTCCATCTCGACGGGTCCACCGAGGTGCTCGCCACGCGCGGACTGGCGACACTGACCATCCTCGCGCTCGCGGCCGTCCACATCTCAGGCCGGCACTGGAGCGTCCAGGTCCAGGGGTGGACCACGGTCGTCAAGCTCGTCCTGCTCGTCCTGTTCGTGGTCGCGGGGTTCGCCGCCGGCTGGCCGCATCGGAGTCACTTGAATGACCGACTGCCGCTCGACCTCCGCGTGGGGCGGGAGATGATCTTCTCGCTCGTTTATATCTTTTACGCTTACACGGGCTGGAACGCCGCGTCGTACCTGGCGGGCGAGGTGGCCGATCCGCAGCGCCGGCTCCCGCGGGCCATCTTGCTCGGGACGGCGGCCGTCGTCGCGCTCTACCTCGGCTTGAACGCGGTCTACGCCTTCGCGCTCTCGGCCGACGACGTCCGCGCGCTGGTCAACGACCCGGCCCATCCGGGGAACCTCAACGCCGTCAAGCCGATCGCGAAGCTGGCGGCCGAGCGCCTCTTCGGCCCGCGCGTGGCCGACTCGTTCTCGCTGGCGATCGGCCTGTTCCTCCTGTCGTCGCTCAGCGCCTACATCCTGACCGGCCCCCGGGTCGTCTGCGCGATGGCCGACACCGGCCAGTTCCCGGCGTTCGCCGGGCAGCTCACCGCGCGCACCCAGACCCCCGCGATCGCCACGGCGCTCCAGTCTGGCTGGGCCCTGGTGCTGCTCTGGACCGGCTCGTTCGAAAGCATCGTGCTTTACGCGAGCGTCGGCCTAGCGATCTTCTCGATCCTGACGATCAGCTCGATCTACGTCCTGCGCGTCCGGCGTCCCGACCTGCCCCGGCCGTTTCGCACGCCGGGCTATCCGTTCGTGCCGGCCGTCTTCCTCCTGGTGAACTCCGCGCTGACCGTCGCCGTCTTCGTCCAGCGGCCCGAAGAGTCGGGCCTCTCGCTCCTCTGCATCCTGGCGGGAGTCCCCTCTTACTTCCTCTGGAAGCGCGGGAAGCCTCGCGGAGCTGCTGCGGCGCTGGCGGAGGAATGATGATCGCTCTCCCGCCGGCCCTCACGAGTGGCGGGTGTTCGGGATGTCCTCCTCGGCCAGGTAGAGGAGTCGCCCGCAGGTCTTGCAGAAGGTGATGTGTTCGCCGTTGATCAATTCATTCATCATCTGAGCCGTGATCGAGACATTGCAGCCGGAGCAGGCGTCGCTCTCGATGAACGCCATGGCGTCGGCGCCGTGCTGCTTGACGACGCGGCGGTAACGATCGCGATGGTCCGCGGGGATGATCGCCTCGGCCTCGACGATCGCCCTTTCCAGCTCTTGGAGCTGGGTCTTCTGGCCGGCGGCCTGCGACTCGACCTGTGTCTGGAGCGCGGCGACCTCGGCCTCGAACGCCTTGGACTCGGCCTCCTGCGTGGCGAGCACGGCGGCCTGGGTCTCGATCGCGCCGAGGGCATCGAGGATCTCGTCCTCGAGCTTCCCCTTGGCGGACCGGTCATGCGCGATCTGGTTCTGGATCGCCTTGTACTCTTCGTTCCTTTTGACTTGGTTGAGCTTGACCCGCAGGTCGTCGATCTTCGCCTCGAGGGCCTGGAGCGAGTGCTCCTTCTTCTTGAGTTGAACCTTGGCGTCCTGGAGCGCCTTGCGTGCGTCGTCGAGGTCCGCCTTGCGCATAGCCAGCGCCGCCTGTCGCGCGGCGAGCGTCTTGGGCCCCGAGGTCAGGTGGTCGCGCAGCGCCTTGGCGCGCTGGTGAAGCTGATGCAGATCGCGTAGGTTCTCGGCGGTCGCGGGCATGGGTCTTCAGGCTCCCACGGGGAACAAGGTTCGGAAAGCTCGTAGGGTCCGCTGTGCCGGACCGCCCCGGTAACGCCCTGGTGTTCCGATCGATCCGCAGAGCGGACCCGACAGAGACTGAGGATTGAAGATGTTCCAACAAAAAACCGCCGGACGCCTTCGGGCGGCCGGCGGTCGGTTGACCAGGATCAGCCGGTACTCTCGAGGAATCCCTCGAGCTGGCGACTTCGCACGGGATGCTGCAACTTACGGACGGCCTTGGCCTCGATCTGGCGGACACGTTCGCGGGTGACCTTGAAGATGCGACCGACCTCTTCGAGGGTGTAGGTGTAACCGTCGCCCAAGCCGTAGCGGAGTTTGATGATCTCGCGCTCGCGGTAGGTGAGGGTCTTGAGCACCTGATCGATCTTCTCCTTGAGCATTTCCTGGGTCGCGGCGTTGATCGGGCTCTCGGCGGCCTCGTCCTCGATGAAGTCGCCGAAGTAGCTATCCTCGCTCTCGCCGACGGGCCGGTCGAGCGAGATCGGGTGGCGGCTGATCTTCATCACCCGCCGGGTCTCCTCGATCGAGATGTTGGCGGCCTTGGCCGTCTCTTCGATGGTCGGCTCGCGCCCCTTCTCCTGGAGCAGCCGCTTCGAGACGTTGCGCAGCTTCGACATCGTCTCGATCATGTGCACCGGGATGCGGATCGTCCGGGCCTGATCGGCAATGGCCCGGGTGATCGCCTGGCGGATCCACCAGGTGGCGTAGGTGCTGAACTTGTAGCCCCGGCGGTACTCGTACTTGTCGACGGCCCGCATCAGCCCGGTGTTCCCCTCCTGGATCAGGTCGAGGAACGACAGCCCGCGGTTGCGGTACTTCTTGGCGATCGAGACGACCAGCCGGAGGTTGCCGCCGGAGAGCTCGCGCTTGGCCTGCTCGTACTCGCGGAACCGGGCGTTCATGGCCTCGACCCGTCGCCTCAGGCTCTCGGGCGTTTCGAGGGTGATCCGCATCAGGTCCTTCAGTTCTTTCTGAAGGTTGGCGCGGTCTTCCTTGCCGCCCCGGCCGGTGCGGTGGTCCTGGAGCTGGGCCATCAGCTCGCCCATGCGGCCGGCGACCTGCTCGAGCCGCTTCATCAGCGGCTGGACCTTCTGGGTCCGGATCGAGAGCTCCTCGACCAGGTTGACCGCCTTGCGCCGGCGGTTCTTCAGGTCGTTCATGAGCACGCGGCGCGCCGGCTTGTCGCGCTCGCGGATGTACGACCGGAAGTCGCGGTTGTTGCACTCCATCAGGTGCGCCAGCGTCACC
>JBKOZB010000145.1:0-4861 GCA_046744225.1 Planctomycetota bacterium
CAAATGTCGGATGGCCCATGCCGGACGGCGGGGGCCGGATGCTCAATGCCCAACGGCCGGTCAGGGCGCGGCCGCTGGGCATCGGTCGTTCCGCTTCGATGGGCCCACTCAGCCCAGTTGGGCGAGCTTCGTGATCAACTCGGCGGTGCGGCACGAATAGCCCCACTCGTTGTCGTACCAGGCGATGGTCTTGACCAGGTTCCCGCCGATGACGCTGGTCCAGTCGGCCATGAAGATGCAGGAGTGCGGGTTGCCGATGACGTCGCTCGAGACGAGCGGGTCGGTCGCGTACTGGAGGATACCCTTGAGCGGCCCCTCGGCGGCGGCCTTGAGCGCCGCGTTGACCTCATCCTTGGTCACCACCCGCTTCAGGAGCGAGGTCAGGTCGGTGATCGAGCCGTCCGGCACCGGGACGCGGAGGGCGTAGCCGGTCAGCTTGCCGTTGAGGTCGGGGATCACCTCGCCAACGGCCTTGGCGGCGCCGGTCGTCGAGGGGATGATGTTGATCGCGGCGGAGCGGGCGCGGTACGGGTCGGAGTGGATCTGGTCGGCCACGCGCTGGTCGTTGGTGTAGGCGTGGCAGGTGGTCATCAGGCCCTTCTCGATCCCGAAGCTCTCGTGCAGGACCTTGGCCATCGGCGCCAGGCAGTTCGTCGTGCAACTGGCGTTCGAGATGATCCGGTGGCTCGCATTGAGGATATGGTCATTGACCCCCAGCACGATCGTCGCATCGAGCTTGTCCTTGGGCGGGGCGCTCAGCACGACCCGCTCGGCCCCGGCGTCGAGGTGCTTCTGGAGGCCCGCCTTGTTCGTGAAGTGGCCCGTCGATTCGAGCACGACCTGGGCCTTCAGCGCCTTCCACGGCAGGTTGGCCGGATCTTTCTCCTGGGTGATCCGGATCACCTTGCCGTTGACGATCAGCGACTGCTCGCCCGCCTCGACCGTCCCCTTGAATGGGCCGTGGACGCTGTCGTACTTCAGGAGCAAGGACAGGTGCCTGGCATCCGAAAGGTCGTTGATGGCGACGACTTCAAAATCTTGGGGCCGTTCCGCCATCGCGCGGAAGGCCAACCGGCCGATGCGGCCAAACCCGTTGATCCCAACTCGAACGGCCATGTGTTCCTCTCCTGGCTCGTTGAAAAAAACTCAGTCGTCCTCAGAGATGGCCTGGCGTGTTCCGAATCGGCAGCGCATACAATCACTTCGCGTGACTGAGGTGGGATTATAGGCGACGTCCGAGAACGATGTCAACGCACTGGTGGTGGCGGCGTGCGCCCCCGAGGAGGTGATCCAATGCGAATCTGGGTGGTCAGCTTCCTGCTCGCCCTGCTGGGCGGCGTGACGATCCTGCGGGCGGACGAGGGGGCGAACAGCGAGGACGACAAGCTCGCCACGTTCTTCCGCGACTACCTCGACCGCGTCTTCCGCGCCGAGCCGCTGACGGCGACCCGCCTGGGCGATCATCGGTTCGATGACCGTCTCGACGACCTCTCGGCCGAGGCCCGCGCGGCGAACATCGAGCGCGACCGCCAGGCCCTCGCCGAACTCCCGAAGCAGATCGATTACGACAAGCTCTCGCGCCACGGCCAGATCGACTTCGAGATCCTCCGCCACCACCTGACCCGCGCCGTCTGGCTCGCCGAGACGTTCCACCCGTTCGAGGACGACCCGCGCATCTACGGTGATTATTTGACCGAGGGCGTCTATCTGATCTTGACCCAGTCATCATTGCCCAAGGAGACGAACCTCAAGAACGCCGAGGCGCGGATGGAGCACGTCCCGGGCGTGGCCATGATCGCGAAGAAGACGATCACGTGCGCTCCCCGCGTCAAGGTCGAGACGGCGATCCGCCAGACGAAAGGGGCGATCGACTTCTACACCGACGACCTCTTCACGATCACCGGCGAGCCGAAGGGGAAGGGCGCGCTGGGTGAACGAGCCCAACCGATCGTCGCGGCCCTGGAGGAGTACCTCAAGTTCCTCCAGGACGACGTGCTCCCTCGGTCCAACGACGACTGGCGGATCGGCCCCGAATTGTTCGCCCGCAAGCTCGAATTGGAACTCGACTCCGGGCTCTCGGCCGACGAGGTCTTGCACGAGGCGGAAGCCGAGGCCGTGCGCGTCGAGCACGAGATGGCGGTGATCGCCCGGCAGTTGTGGTGGGCGACCTACCCCGACGAGCCCATCCCCCCCGACGACGCCGAGGGCCGCCGCGTCCTGACGCGCCGGGTCCTCGACGCCGTCAGCCAGGACCACGGCATTCCCGAGACGCTCGTGACTGACGCCCAGAAGACCATCCGGGACATCAAGGCGTTCATCACCGAGAACAAGATCCTCCGCCTCCCCGAGCCCGACCAGTGCCGGCTGATCGAGATGCCCGAGTTCCTGCGGGGCAACTCGGTGGCGTACCTGAACGCGTCCCCGCCGCTCGACCCGCGCGGGTCGAGCGAGTACGCGATCAGCCCCCCGCCGAGCGACTGGACCCCCGCGCGCGTCGAGAGCTTCCTCCGCGAGTACAACCGCGCGATGCTCAAGATCCTGACGATCCACGAGGCGTACCCCGGCCACTACGTCCAGCTCGAATACAGCAACCGGACCCCCTCGCTAATCCGCAAGGTCCTCTCCTCGGGCACGTTCGCCGAGGGCTGGGCCGTCTACACCGAGCGGATGATGCTCGACCAGGGGTTCGGCCGGGGCGACCTGGGCCTGCGGCTCAACCAGTTGAAGTTCTACCTCCGCGCCGTGGTCAACGCCATCCTCGACCACCGCATGCACGCCGGTGCGATGACCGACGACGAGGCCAAAGGACTCCTGATGGACCGCGCCTTCCAGACCGAGGGCGAGGCCGTGGGCAAGATCATCCGGTCGAAACAGACGTCGTGCCAACTCTCGACCTACTTCGTCGGCCGGACCGCGTTCCACCGCCTCCGTCAGCAGATCCAGCGCGAGCGGGGCGACCGCTTCGACCTCGGCCGCTACCATGAGGCCGTCCTCGCCCACGGCACGATCCCCGTCAAGTACCTCCCCGAGCTGGTCCGGGCGTCGCTCGACCGCGAGGGGCCCTGAGCCGGAGAAGGAAGAATCATCCACAGTTCCGTAGGGTCCGCTGTGCGGACCGGTCTGGGCGTCGCGCGGTCCGCACAGCGGACCCTACGGTTGATTCAGAGCTTGTACAACGCCCCATACTTCCGCCGCAGCGCATCGATGAGCGGGCGGTGATCGAGCGGCGCGCCGGTGGCGCGCGCGATCAAGGTCGCGGCCGGGTAGCGCTGGCCCTGGCGGTGGATCTTGGCGCGGAGCCAGTCGAGCAGGCCGGAGAAATCGCCGCGCGCGATGGCCGCGCTCAAATCCCCAAGCTCCTCGTTCACCTTCGCGAAGAGCTGCGCGGCGAAGAGGTTGCCTAGCGTGTAGGTCGGGAAGTAGCCGAGCAGGCCGGCGCTCCAGTGGATGTCCTGGAGGCAGCCTTCCGCGTCGTTCTTCGGGGTGATGTTGAGATAGCGCTCGTACTTCTCGGTCCAGGCGCCGGGGACGTCGCCGACGGCCAGATCGCCGGAAATCAACGCCTGCTCCAGCTCGAACCGCGCCAGGACGTGCAGGTTGTACGTGACCTCGTCGGCCTGCACGCGGATCAGCGACGGCGCGACATGGTTGACGGCGAAGAGGAAGTCATCGAGCTTGACGTCGTGCAGCGCCTCGCGGAAGACCCGGCGGGCGAGCGGGAAAAAATGCTGCCAAAACGGCCGGCTCCGGCCCACGGCGTTCTCCCAGAGCCGCGACTGCGACTCGTGCACGCCGAGCGAGACCGACTCGCCCATCGGCGTGCCGTGGTGCTCGGGGTCGAGCCCCTGTTCATACAAGGCGTGGCCGACCTCGTGGAGGATGCTGAACAGGGCGTCGCCGAAGTCGTGGGCGTCGTACCGGGTGGTGATCCGGCAGTCGCCCGGCCCGATCCCGGTGCAGAACGGGTGCGCGGCGATGTCGAGCCGCCCGTGCTCGAAGTCGAAGCCGACGGCGGCGGCGATCGCCTCGCCGAAGATCCGCTGCCGGTCGAGCGGATACTCGCGATGGAGGAGCGCCACGTTCGGCCGCGTCGGGCTCCCGGCGATCGCGGCGACCAGCGGCACCAGGTCGCGCCGGAGGGCCTCGAACAGCCGCGCGATCTCCTGGCTCTTGGCCCCGGGTTCGTACTCGTCGAGCAGGGCGTCGTAGAGCGGGCCGCCGTTGCCATCCCTAAGGCACTCGGCCACCTCGCGCTTGCGGGCGACGATCGTTTCGAGCCACGGGCGGAACCGGGAAAAATCGGAGTCCTTCCGCGCGGCGACCCACTCCTGCTGCGCGATCGACGTGACCCGCGCCAGCTCCTCGACCAGGGCTCGGGGCAACTTGGTCAGCCGCCGGTAGGTCCGCCGCCGCTCGCGGACGTTGACGGCGACGGGCGACTCGGGGTCGCGCACCAGGTCCGACGCTTCGAGCACGTCGAGCAATTCGCCGATCCGGGGATCGGTCGCCTTCTCGTGGTGCAGCCCGGCCAGTAGCGCCATCTGATTGCCCCGGTGCTCGGTCCCCCCGCGCGGCAGATACGTCTGCTCGTCCCAGCTTAAGAGCTCCGAGCACGAGGCCAGCAGTGACTCCTCGCGAGACCGGCGGATCAGCTCGTCGTACGCGGCGTGTGCGTCCATGATTCCTCGCTTGTTCGTCTCTTGATCTTCTCGCCGGATGGCGCCTGGCTGACGATCGGGGGATTGGACGGGGAGGTGTCGCTCTGGGAGATGGCCCGGGTGCTCCCGTCGCCACGCCGGGCCGGGACCGACCCATTGATCCACTGAGGGCCGACCCCAACCCCGCCCTGGAAAGGGGAGCC
>JBKOZB010000164.1:0-7867 GCA_046744225.1 Planctomycetota bacterium
GAATCGCGCCCGGCACGGCGCGTGCAGCAATTGTGACGCCTCGGGTGGTTGGCTCCCGGGTCGGGAAGCAAACGTGGGGAGGCGGACGGACAGCTCGTGCGTCGTTGACGCTGACGAGGACGGCGGTTAGGCCCGGTACGCGTGGTGGGCCACCTCCGATTGGACCAGATCATGATCGATTTTCCAATGTTGGCAACCCGCAAATTGCCGGGAACGTGACTCAATCGTTCCTGACCGGGAGCGCCAGGCCAGGGAGCGGCTCGGGGTGGAGGAGTTCGGGCGGGCGGAGGCGGAGCCAGGGGGCGCGGCCGGAACGGTGGGCGTCGTCGAGGGCGTCGAAGATCGACCGGATCGGAGGCGGGTGATGGAGGCCGAAGGCGAGGTCGGCGCGCGTCCCTCGAACGTGGAGGCGGAGGAAGCCCCCGGCCACCGCCGCAGCCGAGACCTCGGGCCAGCGTCCCCGGCCCCAGCGGTCGAGGCGGCTGGCCAGCCAGGCAAAGGGGCGCTCACAGGCGTCGGGGACCATCACCACCCGGCGCGGGCGGCCGGCGACCTGGGCCACCAGAGCGGCGAGGTCGTGGTAGCTCAGATAGGGACCGGCAAGCACATAGCGCCGGCCCGGCTCGGCAAGTTCGAGCGCCCGGAGGTGACCCAGGGCCGCGACCCGCGCGTCGATGACCGGGATGCCTCCGCGCGGCAAGAGCGCAACCGAGGTCCCCGCCATCGCCAGCAAGAGCCGCGTCGAGGTCGGCCGCACGTCGCGCGGGCCGATCACCAGGCCGGGACAGACGACCGCCGTGCGGAACCCGAAGCGACTCGCGCCGAGGATCAACCGCTCGGCCTCGCGCTTGGTTTCGCTGTAGGGTGAGCGCACCGTCGCGAGGTTCCAGGCGGTCTCCTCGTCGGCCGGCTCCGACTCCATCCCAGCGGCGACTGTCCAGAGCGTCGAGGTATAGAGGAACCGGTCCGCCCCCGCCGCGCGACTTGCATCGAGCAACCCTTGCGTCGCGTCCACATTCAAGGCGCGACTCTCGCCCAGGGGGTCGGACCCGAGGCTGACCCAGCCCGCAACGTGGACCACGTCGGCGACGCCCTCGACCGCGCGTCCCCGATCCTCGGCCCGGCGCAGGTCGCCGACGAACCAGTCGATCGGCGGGTCGTCCGGCTCGGGCCGGGGGATCGTCCGAACAAAGCCCCGCACCCGGTATCCCGCCGCCGCCAAGGACCGCGCGACATGTCCCCCCACAAACCCGCCGGCCCCCGTCACCAGTACGGGCCGCTCGCCCGGCCCCGGATTGTCGCGAAGAGGAGCGGACACGGCTTCTTCTCGAACCAGCCCGGAAGATGAAAAGGATTCACCACGAAGGACTCGAAGAAGATGGAAGATGACGAATGGATAATAGTAAATAATAATAATTTATGAAATCTATAAAATTTATATTTTAATTTTCAAATTTTTCATCTGTCATCGTCCATTTGCCATCTTCTCCATGTCCTTCGTGTCCTTGTGGTGAATCCTCTTCCTCGGCCCAGCGGCGGACGGCTTCCGCGATCGTGGCGACCTCGGCCATGGCGCCGATCCCGATATCTCCGCAGGCGAGGCGCTTGGCCTGAGGTGGGACAAGTACGAGCCTCGGGGCGTGGCGGGCGAAGACGTCGGCGGCCTCGTCCAGGGTCCAGGCGGTGTCGTCCGCGCAGCCGTCGCCCCGGTCGGCGAGCAACTGCTGCAGGTGCCGCAAGGTCACGGGGCTCTGCCACATCAGCGTGTTCATCGCGGGGGCGAAGATGACCGGCCGGGTAAAATCCCAGGCGCGGAACAGGCATGTCAGGAAGTTGTCCGACAGGCCGAGCGCGAACTTGGCCAGGGTGTTAGCGTCGAGCGGGGCGACGATCAGCAGGTCGGCCCACTGGCGAAATGCGATGTGCAGGACCGGGTCGCCGCGCCGATAACGCGGGCCGGGCCACTCGTCGGCGTCGCGGTAGAGCGGGCCCCCCTCCGGCTCGGTGGGGCCGAGTTCGGCGGGATCGAAGAAGTAAAGGGCCGGCTCGGTCGCGACGACGCGGACGGCGTGCCCCATCGCACGCAGCGCGGCGTCCAGGGCGGGCGTCCGCACGGCGGCGACAGAGCCGGTCACCCCCAGGACAATTCGGGCCATCGGACGGCTCGATTCCGGTTGTTCTTGACGGAACGACAAGTGGGAATGCCTGCCAGTGCGATCGATTCGAGTCGATTTGAGAGACGCGGCGTCGGGCCGGTCGCGGATGCGTCGCGGGAGAGAGGGCCGACACCGGGATCTCGGTCGGTCGGAGTGTCTCCGCCCATCAGCGCCGATCGGCCGAGAGCGGCTCGACCGCCTCGTTGACGACCTGCGTCAGGTTGTTCCAGAGGGTCTGGCGGAGCTGCCGCGTCTCGCGGCGGGTCAGGAGCAGGCGCTCATTCGCCCGCTGAGTCACCGCGGCGACGATCGCCTTCAGGTCGGTCTGGAGCAGGCCGGTCAGGTCCTCGAACTCGTTGGGCAGTTCCAAGGTTCGGAGCGGGATCTCTTGCTTGCAGGTGGCCATCAATACCCTCCTTGGCTGGAGAAGTGACCTCAGTTGCACGGCTTCCTCCCGGGCTTGCTCAAAGGCTAATGCCGGGTGTGATCTCCAGTCAAGTTTTTTTCTTCAATCCTCAGGATCGCGAGGCAGGTGAACTCAAGACGACACACTTCCGTTGATCCGTCACATCCCCATGCAATCGCTGCGCCGGTCTCTTCCTGGATTGTAGGATAGAAACCGGCTGTGTCTGTTCTTATTTTGTTGTGATCACGAAGATTCCGCCGCCAGGGGAGCGGGGTGAGGGTCGTGGCCACGGGTTCAGAACCAGGTGGGTTCCGGCTTGCGACGGACACCGGGGCCGAGGGCTTCCTGGACGAGTTCGACCAGGCGCGGACCGTCGATCAACTCGATCGGGTGCTCGGCGACGAATTTCTCGGCGGCGAGCGAGAAGGTCCGCGTGGTGACGAAAAAACCCTTGTGGCTCCGGGTGTGGTGGATCGTGCCGAGGAATTTCTGCAGCTCGGGCGAGCCGACGACGCCTTGGCGGTGATACTTGCACTGGACGATCGCGAGCAGGCCGTTGCGCCGGACGCGAAGGTCGGCCCCCTCGTCACCCGTGCCGCCGACGCGCTCGACGTCGTAGCCGAGCGCCTCGAACAGTTCTCCGACGAACTCCTCAAACCCCTCGGAGGTCAGCGTCGCGAGCTGCGCGAGCTTCAGGTCGGCGCGCCTGGCCTGGTGGCGGAGCCGTTCGGCCCGCTGGCGCGCCTGGCCGACTTCGTCGCGGATTGCCTGATATTCGCGCTCGACCTGCGCGCGTTCTGCGCCTTCGAGCCGCCGACGATAACGTTTGATCTTGAAAAGAGCGTTTTCGATCGTGTTGTCCAGTCGGGTTCGCTCGGTGCGGGTCAACTGGTTCTGAAACCGCCGGAAAACGGCGTAATGCAAGTGCTCGAGCGCTCCGGCCAGCTCGCTGGCCGAGCGGATCGCTGGAGCGTCCTCCTGATAAGGGGCGGCGGTCCAGAGCATCGGCTGGCGTGGCAAGGCCGACGACGATGCCGAGGACGAACTCGCGGGAGGTGCCAATTCGGCAGCTTGCGTCTTCAACCAATCCAGCAAAATCGAGGCGCACTGCGGTCCCAGACACTCCATTGGCTACGGGCTCCTGAGCATGCTTGCATCAATAACAGCGGGGCCAGTCGCCTGTGACACGATAGATTCCCGAAATCCAGCATCACCCCCGACGGGGCCGGACGCAAGCAAAATCGCCGCGGCTCGCCGTCCCCGCCCTTTTCGTTGACTTGGCCTCTCCGGCCGGTCCACAATGAAATAAGATGGGCTATTGCCTGACGTGCTCGGAAAGGAGACGGTCCGATGGGTCAGTTCGCCGTCATTCTCCCCGCCGCGGGGCGCTCGACTCGGTTCGGCGACCCGAAACAGAAGAAGATCTTCGCCGAGCTGGACGGCCGCGCCGTCTGGCTCCGAGCCGTCGAGCCGTTCATCAACCGCGACGATGTGACGCAGACGATCGTGGTGATCGCCCCCGAGGACCGCGAACTGTTCGAGCGGCGGTTCCGGCCGAGCGTCGCGTTCATGAACATCAAGGTCATCGATGGCGGCGCTGAGCGGTCCGACTCGATCGCCCGGGCGCTCGAGGTGTTGGACCCGGCCTGCGAGTTCGTCGCCGTGCATGACGCCGCTCGCCCTTGCCTGACCCCCGAGCTGGTCGATGCCGTCTTCGCCGCCGCCCGGGCGCATAGCGCCGCGCTTTTGGCCATACCGGTCGCCGACACCATCAAGCGCGCCGGTGCCGACAAGTTCACGACCGAGACACTGGCGCGCGAAGGGCTCTACCTGGCCCAGACGCCCCAGGTCTTCCGCCGCGAGCTGCTGCTCCGCGCCTACGCCAACCGGTCCCGCCTCGGCGCGCGCGTGACCGACGACACCCAGCTCGTCGAGGCCCTTGGGCACCCCTGTGCGATCGTCGAGGGGTCGCCCCTGAACCTCAAGATCACCACCCACGCCGACCTCCGCCTCGCCTCGGCCGTGCTCCAGGTGTTGCCCCGGTTGAAGCGCGAAGGCCCGGCGCACCCGTTCGCCGACGAGCGCGCGATGTGGGGCGACACCCCCAAGCCCCGCCCGTCCGATCTGTTTTAGACGCGCCGGGCGCGGTGTCAACCGCCGCATCCGCCCGTTCTTCACTTCGATCGCGGCTCGTCGAGCATCGACCAGAGCGTCGGCTCCATGGCATCGGCCCAGATCCGGTAGCCCTTGCGGCTCAGGTGGAGGAAGTCGGGCATCACGTCGCGGGAGATCGTCCCGTCGTCGTTGAGGAAGGTCATGCCGATATCGAGATACTTGACCATCTTGTCGTCGAGTTTGGAGATCGCCTCGTTGACGGCGGCGAGCTTTTCGCGGACTGGGCCGGGTTTCTCGCCCCGGGGGAAGACGCCGAACAGGAGGATCTTCGACTCGGGGAGCTTCTCGCGGAGCTTCGAGACGATCGCTTTGATGCCGTCGGCGATCTCGTCGGCGGAATTGGTGAAAGAGTTGTTGGTGCCGATCATCAGGATGACGACCTTGGGCTTGATGCCGTCGATCTCGCCGTTCTCGATCCGCCAGAGGACGTGCTGGGTGCGGTCGCCGCCGATGCCGAAGTCGGCCGTGTTGCGGGGGCCGTAGTAGCGGTCCCAGACCTCGATCGGGCCCTTGCCCTCACGGTTCTTGCCAAGCCAGCCCTGGGTGATCGAATCGCCGAGGAAGAGCAGGTTGATGTCGCCCTCCTTGGCCCGTTCGAGGAACTTCTCGTGCATCGTTATCCAGCCCCCCTCGCGGGGGGTGGGCGTCGTGGCGCTATTGCTATTGCCCTGCGCACAGGCCGCCGGGGCAAGAGTCGCGATGGTCAGGGCGCCGAGAATCAAGCGGGTCAGCCAGCGTCGTCGGTTGCTCGAATCCTCATGCATGGGCGTGAGAGCCTTTCGATGTCGGGTCGGGTGGGATGGAGCGATCGGGCCGGTCGTGCGCCGCGCGGCCGGTCCCGAATGCGATGGTCCCGGTTACTGTGCCGGGGCGGTGCGGATCGTGGCACGGGAGAACGTGACCTTCCCCTCGACCGGCCGCTTCCCGGGGTGGAGCGAGCGCCTGATGAGCGTAACACGGATCTCGCTCTCGTTCCAATGGCCGGCCGCCCGCAACTGGCGGATCGTCTCGGTGACATCGAAGACGCGGGTGACACGGCGGGACGAGATGTCCGTCGGCGGGGCGGTTCCGGCTCGATTATATCCTCCGCCCGCCATCGCTCCGTCGGCATTGGGGGCGTTGAGGAAGACCTCGACCACCTCGGAGGCGTTGTCCTCGAACGCGATCCCCTCGACCACGAGGAGGAGCCTGGGCTGCGCCACCGGCGAGGTGCCGGGGGGCGGGGCGGCGAGCGCTTGGATTATCCTGGCGTGCGAGGGGGGAGGGACCTTCAGTGCGATGGTGAACGGCTCGGTCCCGACCTCGTAGCGCGGTTCGGCCGTGGCGAGCGTCTCGTTGCCGGCCGTCCGGCCTGCGGCCCAGCCGCGCTGGTCGTTCCGGTTGGCGGCCGAGCGCTGGCGGAGGACCCTCACCCCCTGGGTATACTGGTCGAGGACCTTCTTATCCTGCGGGTTGTTCAGATTAAGCTTCCCCAGGTTGCGCCGAACCCGCAGCACGGGCGGCTGGGCATGGGCGTCTGAGGCCGCCTCCAGGATCGCCAGGCCCGCCGTCGCCGCCGAGGTCTCCAGGAACTCGCGTCGCGTCGTGTGGTTGTCCGCCATCGCCATTCACCCCGACCCAATGGGTTCGATTCGGTCCAACCCATCCAATTCCTCCGTTCCGAGACAGTTGCCAGGCTAACCCGGCCTCATGGGGTCCTCAGCAACCAATTTTCAAAAACCGAAGAGGGCGGTCGCGAGACCGGGCGGGACGTGGCGGTCAGGGCTCGCCCAGGGTCCAGGGCTGGCCGAAGTGTTCGAGGTAGCAGACGTCCTCGAGCGGGAGCCGGCCGGGAAAGGGCTTCTCTTCGGCGGCGAAGCCCAGGGCGACCAGGCAGCAGACGGTGTGGTCGTCGGGGATGCCGAACGCCTCCTTGACCTTCTCGGACTGGAACCCCTCCATCGGCGCCGAGGCGATGCCGAACGACTCGGCGGCGAGCAGCAGGGTCGCGGCGGCGAGCATGGCCGAGCGCGTCGCCCAGAGCGCGGGGTCCGGCACCCGCTCCATCGCCTGGAGGGTCCTGGCCCGCAGTTCCTTGGCGAACTCGGGCGTGACCGCGCCGCGCGCTAGCTGCTCGGCCACGATCGCGTCGAGGTGGCTGCGGTGCGGGTGGTGGTAGCCCAGGACGATCACGACCACGGGCGCCTCGGTGATCTTGGGCTGGTTGAAGGCGCATGCGCGGAGCTTCTGGCGGTTGCGCTCGTCGCGGACGACCAGGAACCGCCACGGTTGCAGGTTGAAACCGGAGGGGGCGAACGTCGCCAGGTGGAGCAGATGCTTCAGGAGGTCGTCCGGAAGCGGCCGGGCCGGGTCGAAATGGCGGGTTGTCCGGCGGCGGGCGATCGCCTCGGGGGCGGACAGGGGCATCGCCGCCTCGGTCGGGAATTCGGGGTTGTTGGACATCTCCTTTCCTCCGCGGAATTGGTCTATCCCCTAGCGACCCGGGCGGACGATGGCTTAAGATTCGCCATGCCAGGAGAACGCCCCAACCGCCGGCCGAATTCGCAGGGCGCGCGGGTTGAAATCAACATCCTACCAGAGACATCGGGGCGGATCGCATGAGTCGACCGATTCGGAACGCCGCGTGGCTGGTCCTGGGGCTCGCCATGCCGGGCATGGCCTGGGCCGCCGAGGGCGAGTGGGTCTCGCTCTTCGACGGCAAGTCGCTCGAAGGCTGGACCGTGCTCGAATAGAGAGGCAAGGGGACGAGCCATTGGGATGTTAAAGACAGCACGATCCAGGGGTCGGGTCAGCCCTCGATGCTGGTCAGTCCCAGGGGCGACTACAAGAACTTCCGCCGCGTCGAGCTGAAGATCAACGACCACGGCAATTCGGGCATGCACATCCGGACCCCCGAGGAGGCGACTTTCACCAAGGGCTACGAGATCCAAGTCAACAGTACCCACGGCGACCCGATCAAGACCGGCTCGGTTTACGCGTATGTTCACATCTTCAAGCACCTCGCCCCCCCGACACCTGGTTCACCCAGGAGGTCGAGGCGGTGGACAAGGCCTACCGGGGCAAGACAGTGACGCACACCAAGGTCAGGGTGCGAACCGACAGCGCATCGTGGAGTTGAGAGGGGCGTTCG
>JBKOZB010000248.1:0-4004 GCA_046744225.1 Planctomycetota bacterium
GTGCAGAAGACGGCCTTGAACGGCACGCCGGTCGCGAACTTGCTCGCCCCCAGCACCCGGCCGCTGTAAAGGGTACCGCCCAGATTGCTGCAAAAATATGCTCTAAGCCCGCCGTCGAATGATTGGATGAATGCACTCAAAATGGACGTGGCTGAACCCGGGAATTCAGTATAAATTGATAAATAATTATATGAGATCAATCGATATCTTCAGCGGACCTGGGAGCGGTCCAGGACGTACTGCCCGTACAAGATGACGTTGTCCCTCTCGATCGGGCTGACGCGTTCCAGCAACGCGATGTCGAGCTTGTCTTCGGCGTCCTCGAGCTGGCACCAGCGCACAACCCGTGAAATCTCCTTGGCCTGCCAGTAGATCACGCATGCAAGAATGACCGTAAGGCAGCTACAGGAGTTCATCTGCTCGTGCAGCTCGCGTGCGTTGACCCGTCCACGCCGCCCGTAATAGACATCCCTGGCCAACGCATGCAGTTGCTCGACCTTCAGCAGGCCCCGCCGGATGCGGGACCGCAACTGCGGCTCGGACAGATAGCTGAGCAGGAACTCGGTCTTGAAGACCCGGCCCAGGTCGCGATTCGCCCGGTAGAAGCGATTCTTCGCGGTGCACGAGGCGAGGCGCTTCAGCGCGACCGAGGCGGTCGTGTGACCGTGCTCCAGCGACGCGTAGAACTGCCCCATCCGGTCCCACTGCTCGGCGATGACCTGGGGGTCGATCGTGCGGTCGGCCCGGCCCACCAGGCCGGCCAGCGGCCCGTAGTCACGCTTGGCGTCGAGGCGATAGAGGCGTTGCTTCCCGAGGCCGCGGATGCGGGGGCAGAACCGCCTCCCCAGCAGCGCGAACGCGGCGAAGTTGATCTCCGTGTAGCCGTGGGTGTCGGTGTAGTGCTCCTCCAGTTCCAGGTCGCTCTCGTTGTAGAAGAGCCCGTCGAGCACGAACGCCGAGTCCCGGTCGGTGCACTCGATCGGCGTGCTGTAGAACGGCGCGTAGTTGTCGGCGACGAAGGAATAGAACTCCAGGGCGAAGTCGCTGAACCGGGTGCTGTAGGTCTGCTGCAGGACCTTGCGGGGCATGGCGAACCGCTGGCCGTCGCTGGCCGAGGTGCGGCCTTCGCCCCAGTGGAGCGTCGTGTCGAGCCGGGAGATGGCGTGCACCAGAGCCGCCAGGGCGGCGCGCTGCGCCTCTTCGGTCATCTGCCAGTCACTGACCCGCTTGAGTTGCTTGGAGGTGACGCCCTGGGTGATCTGGGCCATCGTGTGCAGGCCAATGTTGCAGCCGTGCGCCAGCACGACGGCCAGGATCTGGCACACATCTTCGGCGTCACGCCCCCCGCGCTGGGCCGGGGACACGAAGTGGTCGGTGAAGCGCAGGTCGTTGTCGACCTCGATGAGCAGGTCCGGGAGGCGGATCGTCCGCATGTGTTTGGCCAGCCATCGTCTCAGCTCACCCAGCCGTGTTTGCGCCGCGGCGTCCAACGTCTCAGCGGCGTCCGTGGACAAGTGCCAGCCGTCCTGATCCACCGTGGCGTAGGTGTTGTGGGGCGCCGCCTTGAGAAAAAGGTCGTAGGCCGTGTTCAGCCGCTTCGTCAGATGATCGCGGACCTCCTTGGGATCGAGAGGCAGACCGGACCGTTGAAAGAAGGGCTTCCGGAGCGGCTCCCACCGCTCCTTCGGGAGGAAGTAATCCTCGAACCGGCCGAACCGCTTGCCGTGCTTGACCGAGAGATTGCCTGACCGCAGATCATCCTGGAGCTTCAGCAGCAGGGCGCACTCCCACGCCTTCCGGTCCGGCTTGCCCTCGGTGACGACGAGGGGCAAGAGCCGCTTCGGGATGAAGTCGGTGGGGGCGTCCTCGGGGAGTTTTCGCTTCAGGTCGGCGTTCATCTCCTTGAGGACCCGAAGGGCCTCCAGGCAGGGGACGTCGCCGTCACCGGCGTCCGGGAAGAATTCCAAGGCGCGAAGCAGGACCGGCGAGAATTGCCGCAGGTGGCTGAACCGCCGGACGAGGCCGTGGAACACGTCGCTCTTGGTGCCGGTGACCCACTCGTCCAACCCCGCCACCTGGGCCTCCAGGGTGTCTCGTGGCACGGCGGCGAACAGACGCGGGCGCAAGGCGGTGGCGGCAACGGAGTCGTCCAGGATGATCGTCCCCAGGGAGCGTAGCGCGGCCAGAGCCGCCTTGATCGTCTGACGCTGGCGGCGCATCCGGTCGTCCAGCTCGTGCTCGGCCCGGGTGTGGGTCCGGGTGAGGAGCTTGTCGAACATGTCCACCGCCTGATCGACGGCGTCGCGGTAGCTCTGCCGGAGGAAGCAGACCATCGCCGCCAGACGGCGGGGCCGGGCGACCTCCCGCAGCCGGTCCGCCGAACACTTGCGGACGAAATGGAACAGGGCCCGCTGGTAATTGGCGTTCAGCCAGGAGAGATCGACGGCCAGGACGCCGGTGGCCTCGATAGCGGCGAGCTTGTCGGCGAGGCCCTGCATGGCGGTCGCCGAGGGCTTGGCCGGGTTGGCCTTGATCGCCTGGAGACGGGAAACCGCCTCCCCCTCCTTCACCTCCAGCAGGCCGTTGAGGACCTTGACCACGCCGGGCGAGAGGCCCCCGGCCAGCTTGGAAACGATGTGTTCACGGGCCCGCTTCCTCTGCTCCCCGACCAGTCGCAGCAGGGCCGAATCGGCGGGCAGAAGGACACGCCGCTCCTTGAGGAACTCGCGGGCCCGGGCGAGCAACGGGGCGGTTTGCTCCAGGCGACACGACTCCTCGAAGACGAAGCGTTCCAGGGCTTCCGCCTGTTCAAGGTCGAAGACGGCCAGATTCAGGTAGTCACGAATGCGTGCCTGATGATCCGATACCGTATGCTGACGGGCTGCGTACCCCTCGAGGCTGGTCGCGTCGATGTTCAGTTGCATCGCGACGAAGCTCAGCAGCTCGTCGCAGACCTCCAGGGGCTGCTGATCCGGGAAGCGGCTGAACAGCCGGACGAAGCCGATCTGGTAGGCGAAGCCCAGGCGGTTGTAGTCGCGGCGGCACTTGTCGACCTCGGCCAGGTCAGCCTCGGTCAGAGATGCCTCGCGAACCATCTGTCTTCGTGAGAAGGAGAGTGCCGTCATGGATGGTCCCAAGCGGTCTAGAAAAACGGACGTCATTTTAGTCAATAGTTGACTACGAAATGCACCGGCTATTATGCTCTATATTCACGAAATAAAAGTCGCTTCCCACCTTTTCGTAGCGCGGTGCATGAAAACGGTCGCCTACCTGCGTATTTCGACGGGTTCCCAAGACCTGGCCAACCAGAAGCTGGCCGTCCTCGACTATGCGCGGCAGAAGCAGTTCGCCATCGACCGCTTCGTCGAGGCGCAAGCCTCCTCCCGGAAGGGCCGGGACCGGAGGCGTATCGACGAGTTGCTCGGCACACTGGCCGCGGGGGACCGCCTGGTCGTCAGCGAGCTGTCCCGCTTGGGTCGCAGCCTGAGCCAGGTGATCCAGATCGTCGACGAGCTGGTGAAGAGGAAGATCCGCTTCGTTGCGATCAAGGAAGCGATCCGCTTCGAGGGGAAGCAAGACATGCAGACCAAGGTGATGATCGCCCTGTTCGGGCTGTTCGCCGAGGTCGAGAGGGATCTCATTTCGGAACGGACGAAAGAGGGGCTTGCGGCCGCCCGCACCAAAGGCCGCTTGCTCGGCCGCCCCAAGGGCTCGCTAGGCACATCCAAGCTCGACGGTAAGGAGGGGGAGATCCGAATACTCCTGGAAAAGCAGGTCTCCAAGGCGTCGATCGCCAAGATCGTGGGTGTATCGTCGACCAACCTCCGTCACTTCATCCGGACTCGAAAACTCGACCCGAAGGCCCCCGAAATCCAGGTTCGGGGCCGCCGCCCTTAGAGCATATTTTTGCAGCAATCTGGGCGGTACCCTCATTTGCGGAACTTGTCCGGCAGGTCGATGTCCAGGACCAAGACACCTGGCCCCGGCCCGGTGAAGGTCCCAAA
>JBKOZB010000313.1:0-4769 GCA_046744225.1 Planctomycetota bacterium
GTTACTCGCCCAACCTGAACCTGATCGAGCGACTGTGGCGGTTCGTGCGCAAGGGGTCGCTGGACTCCATCTACTACTACGAAGATTTCACGCGATTCACGGCTGCTATCGATCGGTGCCTGAGCGATCTGCCCACAGTACACAATGGCGGGATGGAAACACTGCTGACGCACGAGTTTCAGATGTTTGAGAATGTGCCACTATTGGCCGCGTAGAGTATAACTGCCCTTCCCAGCAGGCATGTACAACACTCCGAAGACACATTGACATGTTGCAACCGGCCTCCGAAGAGCGGTAGGTAGAGCGCATTCGGAGGGTCTGCAGTAGCCCGACAATTGCCTCAATCACCAGCAATCACGCCCAACATTAGATCAGGCTCATCCTCGCTGACGAGCGTTTTACCCTTCGGAAAACCGAAGGATCGTAGAAGAGAACCGAAATCGGAATTCGCCTTCCCGTAGGGAATAGCGTGCTCATCGCCCGTTGCCCCGGATCGTGGCACAGCCGCTGCATTAGGCCGGGACGACAGAAGCGAGCCGGTATCTCTCCCGACCGGTGATGATGGTCGCGGCCCCCCACCCAGTGAGGCCCGATGCGATGACACCGCGTCCGAACCTCGGACGCGGCACGGGAGAGCTGCACGTTTATGGATGTCGAACGAGCGCTTTTTTCGGCGACAGTTCTGGATGTGGCGGACACGTTCCGTGTCCCTGGTCCGATGACGGATGGGTCGCTGATCGACTCCCTGGTGGATGAGCAAGGCGACCTGAGCGCTGTTGAGCGGTTCTCACAGTTCCACGAGGATACGGACGAGCCACTCCAGGGCCGGTATTACTCGGCGCTGATGCCTGCCAGTTCCCTGGGTCCCGGCCAGCAGTTCGCCTTCGAGGTGGACCTTGACCGCTGCTCGGGCTGCAAGGCGTGTGTGGCGGCCTGCCACGCGCTCAATGGGCTCGACGAGGACGAGATGTGGCGCTCGGTCGGCCTGCTCCAGGGGGGGACGTCCGCCCTGCCGGTGCTCCAGCACGTGACAACCGCCTGCCACCACTGTCTCGACCCGGCCTGCCTCTACGGCTGCCCGGTGGAGGCCTACGAGAAGGACCCGGTGACCGGCATCGTCAAGCACCTCGACGACCAGTGCATCGGTTGCCAGTACTGCATTTTCAAGTGCCCGTATGACGCCCCGAAATACAATAAGAGGCGGGGCATCGTCCGCAAGTGTGACATGTGCAGTGATCGCCTGGCATCGGGCGAGGCACCGGCCTGCGTGCAGGCGTGCCCGACCCAGGCGATTCGGATCACTGTGGTCGCCCAGCAGAAAGTCGTCGAGGACTGCGAGGCCAACCTCTTCCTCCCGGGCGCCCCCGAGCCCGATTATACGCTGCCGACGACGATTTACCGGACCAGGAAGGCGCTGCCGCGGAACCTGTTGCCGGCCGACCACTACGCGGTGACGCCGGGCCACGCCCATTTCGCGCTAGTCGCTATGCTGGTCCTGACGCAGATGTCAGTAGGTGCGTTTGTGGCCGACCTGGCGCTCGACTCGCTCGCCGACGGCGGCTCGATACTCGGCATCCGGTCGTTCCGGGTGATCGCCGCGCTCCTGGTGGGGCTCCTGGGGATGGTCGCGGCGGTGGGCCACCTGGGCCGGCCGCTCTACGCGTTCCGGGCGATGATCGGGCTCAGGACCTCGTGGCTGAGTCGCGAGATCCTGGGGTTCGGGCTCTTCGCAGGCTTCGCCGCGGCCTATGGGGCGGACGTCTGGCTACGCCACCGGGGCCTGTCGATCCCCGGCGTGCAGGGACTCTTCCAGCCAGCGGCGGCCTTGTTTGGGCTCATCGGCGTCTTCTGCTCGGTGATGATCTACGTGGACACGCGCCGGCCGTTCTGGAGTCTGCCGCTCACGGGCTTCAAGTTCTTCATGACGGGAGTGGTCCTGGGCATCCCCGCGGTCGTGCTCGTCTCGCTGCTCGGGGCGGCGTGGACCGGGTCGATGTCGGCCGATGAGGTCATGGCGCGGTTCGGCCGGGGGCTCCTCCGGGGCCTTGTGGCGGCCTCGCTGGCGAAGCTCGTGGTCGAGGCACTGGTGCTGACCCACCTGCGCGACAAGCAGCACACGCCGCTGAAGCGAACGACGATCCTGCTCACCGGGGAGTTGAGCCGCATCGCTCTAGGGCGCGTCTTCCTCGGTGTCGTCGGCGGAGTTGTGCTGCCCTGCCTGCTCCTCGCTGCGCGGGCGGTCGCCGGGCCGGCGGGCTTTGGCCCGATCGTCACCGGCGTGGTCGTGGGGCTAATCCTGATTCTGACGCTGCTCGGCGAGCTGCTCGAGCGTCACCTATTCTTCACCGCGTCGGTCGCGCCCAAGATGCCGGGAGCGCTTGCCTCATGAGCGGTCACGACGCTACCGACACAACGCCGCCGCTGCACCAGCGCCTCGGCGCCTTGATCCACCAGCGGGATGGCCGGCTGACGCGCGAGCTGAGGCTGGTCCCCGGCCCCTTCGGGCTCGGCAAGATTCCGGAGAAGTGCTGGCCCGACGCCACCACGACGATGACCTGCGGCTATTGCTCGACCGGCTGCGGCCTGAACATCCACCTCAAGGACGGCCGGGCGGTCGGCCTGACACCGGCCACCGACTACCCGGTCAACCTGGGGATGGCCTGTCCCAAGGGTTGGGAAGCCCTCACGGTACTCGATGCCCCCGACCGGGCCACCACCCCGATGCTCCGTGGCGCCTCAGGACGACTTGAGCCGGTCGATTGGGAGACCGCGCTCGGGACGTTCCGCGAGCGGTTCCAGGCGATCCAGCGCACGCACGGGCCCGACTCGGTCGCGTTCCTCAGCACCGGCCAGATCGCCACTGAGGAGATGGCCCTGCTGGGGGCCTTGGCCAAGTTCGGCATGGGGATTGTGCACGGCGACGGCAACACCCGGCAGTGCATGGCCTCGGCCGTCGTCGCCTACAAGCAGGCGTTCGGCTTCGATGCTCCGCCTTACACCTACCGCGACTTCGAGGAGGCGGACGTCATCGTCTTGGTCGGGGCAAACCTCTGCATCGCCCACCCGATCCTCTGGGAGCGCGTCTGCCGGAACCCGCATCAGCCCCGGATCATCGTCGTCGATCCCCGCAAAACCGAGACGGCGATGGCTGCCACGACGCACCTGGCGCCCCGGCCCAAGTCGGACCTGACCCTCTTCTACGGCATCGCCCGCCTCCTGATCCGCGAGGGCTGGATCGACCGCGCGTTCCTCGACGAGCACACGACAGGGTTCGAGGAGTTCAAGGAATTCCTCTTCGATTACCCGATGCACCGGGTCACCAAGTTCACCGGTCTCAGCGAGCGCGAAGTCGTCGAGTTCGCGCGGGCCATCCACGAGGGCGATCGGGTCTCGTTCTGGTGGACGATGGGGGTCAACCAGAGCTACGAAGGGGTTCGCACGGCGCAGAGCCTGATCAACCTGGCACTCTTGACCGGCAACATCGGCCGGCCCGGCACAGGGGCCAACTCGATCACCGGCCAGTGCAACGCGATGGGCTCTCGGCTGTTCAGCAACACGACGAACCTGCTCGGCGGGCACGACTTCCTCAACCCGGATCACCGCCGCAAGGTCGCTGACATCCTCGGCATCGACGCCGCCCGGATCCCCGACCGGAACAGTTGGTCTTACCCCGAGATCATCGAGGGCATCCGCACCGGTGCGATCAAGGGCCTCTGGGTCATCGCCACCAACCCCGCGCATTCCTGGATCCATCAGGGCGATCTGCACGAACTGTTGGAGCGGCTCGACCTCTTGGTCGTGCAGGAGATGTACACGACGACGGAGACCGCGCAGCACGCCGACCTGCTCTTGCCGGCGGCCGCCTGGGGCGAGAAAGAAGGGACCCTGATCAACTCGGAGCGTCGGATCGGGCTGATCAAGAAGGTGGCCCGCGCTCCGGGGCAGGCACTCGCCGACTTCGCAATCTTCAAGTTGATCGCCCGCGTCTGGGGCTGCGAGGCGATGTTCGAGCGCTGGACCGACCCCGAGGTGGTCTTCCAGATCCTCAAGGAGCTGTCGCGGGGCCAGCCCTGCGACATCACGGGGATCGAGGACTATCGGATGCTCGACGAGCGCGGGGGTATCCAGTGGCCCTATCCCGAGGGGGCCGAGCCGACCGGCCACGAGCGCCGGCTGTTCGAGGACGGAGCGTTTTATCACCCGGACCGGAGGGCGCGGTTCCTGTTCGAGCCGCCCCGGCCGATGCCCGAGCCCCCGAGCCACGAGTTCCCGTTGCTGCTGCTGACGGGGCGGGGCTCGGTCGCACAGTGGCACACGCAAACCCGTACCAAGAAGTCGGCCATCCTCCGCAAGCTCGCCCCGCAGAAGGTCTACGTCGAGATCAACCCCGAGGACGCGCGGGCGCTGGGCGTCCGGCCCAACCAGATGGTGCTCGTCGAATCGCCCCGGGGGAAGATCCGGGCCAAGGCGGCCGTTACCTACGCGGTCCGGCCGGGCCAGGTCTTCATCCCCATGCACTACGAGGTCGTTAACCAGTTGACGCACCCGGCTTTCGACCCCTACTCGAAACAGCCCTCCTACAAGGCGTGCGCGGTCCGGGTCCGCCTGCTCAGGCACTGGGAGACCCTGCGCTCCCACTGAGATGAACGATTTATATGAATCATAATATTTATTAGATTATAATATTAACATGATTTATCGAAATACGTGCTCTGATCGGAAGACCGTAGTCGTGATCGGCAATGGGATGGTCGGCCATCGGTTCTGCG
>JBKOZB010000158.1:0-4929 GCA_046744225.1 Planctomycetota bacterium
CTGATCCGATTGCGGCGCGTGACCGAGGGGTGCCGTGCCGAGGTGGTGGCGAAGCTCGAGAACTTCAACCCGCTCTGGTCGGTCAAGGATCGGATCGGGGTCGCGATGATCAACGCGGCGGAGCGGGACGGGAAGATCAACGAGGACACACTGATCGTCGAGCCGACCAGCGGCAACACCGGGATCGCCCTGGCCTTCGCCTGCGCGGCTCGGGGCTATAAGCTGATGGTCACGATGCCCGAGAGCATGAGCCTGGAGCGGCGGCGGCTGCTCAAGGCGTTCGGGGCCGAGATCGTCCTGACCCCGGCGGCCGAAGGGATGCCCGGCGCCGTGCGCAAGGCCGAGGAGATCGTCAAGAGCACGCCCAACGCCTTCATGCCCCAGCAGTTCAAGAACCCGGCCAATCCCGAGATCCACCGCACGACGACCGCCGAGGAAATCTGGCGCGACACCGACGGTCGGATTGACATCGTCGTCGCCGGGGTCGGCACCGGCGGCACGGTCACCGGCTGCGGCGAGGTGCTCAAGAGCCGCAAGCCCGAGGTGAAGATCATCGCCGTCGAGCCGGTCAACTCCCCCGTCCTGAGCCAGCTCCGCAAGCACGAGCCGCTCAAGCCCGGCCCGCACAAGATCCAGGGGATCGGCGCGGGGTTCATCCCCGACGTCTTGAACACCTCGGTCATCGACGACGTCATAACGGTCCGCGACGAGGATGCCTTCGAGATGGCGCGCCGGCTGGCGCGCGAGGAGGGGATGCTCTGCGGCATCTCCTGCGGCGCCGCGGCGGTGGCGGCGGTCCAGGTCGCCCAGCGGCCCGAGAACGAGGGGAAGCTGATCGTCGTCGTCCTGCCTGACCTCGGCGAGCGCTACCTGTCCACCCCGCTCTTCCCCGAGTGAGCGGCCAAAATAGGGCTCTCTCGGTCATCGCGGAGGGGGAAGATCCGACCGCTCTGCCCTTGGCCACGCAGCGAAGGGCGGAGTATCCTGGATTCTGAGGAGGACCGTCCGATGAACGAAGCATCCCTGCTGCGATTTTGCGACGCCCAGACGAAGCTCATCATCGATCTCATCTTCGACCACGCAGGCGAGGCCGATGCATCGAGCGTCCATGCTCGGATCGACCCCATCCTCCCTCACCTCATCGAATACTGCGAGACCGGGAAGCATGCGTTGGAGGTGCTCGGTCTCGCCCTGTTATCCGATCAAATCACGAAGACCGAGCCCATCAGTCTGGTCGTGCGTGAGTCCGTCCCCCGGATGATCTCGCTCCTCGAACGCGTCCGGCGCCTCGGCCGGCAGGCGCGCGAGGAGGGAACTCCCCCCACCAAGCTCGACGAATATGAGCAGGCGGTCAACCGCTTCCGGCGAAGCGCCATCGATTTTCTGATGGGGTGGCCCTGGGGCGCTTCGGAATCATGGGAGAAGGTCGCCGCCGCCATCGAACGCGGTGAGCATCAGGATGCGAAAGAGGCCCTGAATGAGCTTCTCGATCAGGCTCGACGACGTGAGCAAGGCAAAGATCAAGTCGTGGAGCCTATCGCCTCGCCACATCCATGAGGTCCTTGAGCATCTTTACGAGGAGCTGGCCGAGCGTCCCCGTCACCACCTTGTACGAATATCGAAGCCAGACGTTCGTCTTATCTACGATTTCACCGTCCGCGTCGAAGGTGACCCGCCCAGGGATTACCTCTTCGAGTTCTCCGTGCGCTACCATTCGGACGAAGCAACTCTCATCATTTGGGATTGCGATTATCTCTCGCTCGAAGTGGGGCTGGGATAAGGACGATGAGACCGAATTCCAGCGAAGCCGCTCCGCTGACGATTCCGGCCGACATCTACAACGCGATGATCGCGCACTGCCGGCGCGAGGCGCCTCTGGAATGCTGCGGCCTCCTGGGAGGCATTTCCCCCCTGGTTTCCTCGTTCCATCCGCTTCGCAACGCGGCGGCGAGTGAGACCCGGTACGATGCCGACCCGAACGACCTGATCGACGCCGTCGTTGCGCTCCGCGCGCGGGGGGCCGAGATCCTGGCGATTTACCATTCCCACCCGCGCTGGGCGGCGATCCCGAGTCCGACCGATCTGCGTGAGAACCACTACGGCGCGGTGCCCCGGATCATCGTCTCGCTCCTGGGCGAACCGCCCGAGGTCCGCGTCTGGCGGCTCGACCCCGACTCTTACGTGGAGCTCGAATGGAGCGTGGTCCTGCCGGCGGCGGCACGCCTTGAACCGGGCGACGCCACCGGCTAAACTACGGCTCTCGTTTCCTGAGCACGAACCATGATAAGAGTTTCGGTCACTGCCGATCCCCCCTCGAATGGCACGACGCTCCATGCCACAGCGCACCCTGATCATCTTCAAGCCCGACTGCGTCCAGCGCCGACTGGTCGGCCAGATCCTCCAGCGGTTCGAGGCCAAGGGCCTCTGCATCGCCGCCTTGAAGCTCATGCAGGTCGATCGGGCCCTGGGTGAGAAGCACTACGCCGAGCACCAGGGCAAGCCGTTCTTTGATGGCCTGATCGAGTTCATCACCGGCGGCCCGGTCGTCGTCGGCGTGCTGGAGGGGAACGAGGCGATCACGGTCGTCCGCAACCTGCTCGGCGCGACCAGCGGCGTCGCCGCCGCGCCCGGGACGGTGCGCGGCGATTTCTCGATCAGCAAGCAGAACAACCTCGTCCACGGCAGCGATAGCGAGGAATCGGCCCGGCGCGAGATCGCCCTCTGGTTCCAGCCCGAGGAGCTGGTCAATTACGAGATCGCCGGCAGCCAGTGGGTCTTCGCCGACGCCTGAGCCCGTCCCAGTCCCACGGGGAGAATGGCACGCATGGCCGACCGCTCCCGCAACGCCTTGTTCCCGAACCCGTTCTACGTCATCCTGCTCGTGGCGAGCACGGTGTTCACGGTGACGGTGCTGATGTACCTGATCAGCCCCTACGCGGCCGAGCGGCCGAACGCGGGGGCGGGCTCGCTCGCGCTGGTGGACTGGCTCGACCGGCGCGGGCCGCTGGCGCTCGGGGTCGAGTTCACTGTGATGCTCGTCTCCAGCATCCTCGCCATGGCGACCGACCGCTGGTTCTCTCCCAAACCCGCGCGGAAAAATCCCACGGCCGGATAAGCCACGGAACGACTTCCCCTCTCCCTCTCGCTTGGCGGGCCGACGCATGGCACACAAGGACGTGGAACGCGAGATCGCCGCGCTCCGGGCCGAGATCTATCGGCACAACCGGCTCTATTACGTCGAGGCGGCGCCGGTCATCTCCGACAAGGAGTACGACCACCTGATGAAGCGCCTCGAAGAACTCGAGGCGAAGCACCCCGAACTCGTCACGCCCGACAGCCCCACCCAGCGCGTCGGCGGCGAGCCGCTCGGCTCGTTCAAGACCGTCACGCACGCTGTCCCGATGCTCTCGATCGACAACACGTACAGCTACGACAAGATCCGCGAGTGGGATGCACGCGTCCGCAAGGGGCTCACGCCGGGCGAGACGGTGCGCTATGCCGTCGAGCTGAAGGTTGATGGGGTGGCCGTCTCGCTGCGGTACGAGGAGGGAAAGTTCGTCCTCGGGGCGACGCGCGGCGACGGCGAGCGCGGCGACGACATCACGACCAACCTGCGCACGGTGCGGGGCATCCCGCTCATGCTCGAAGGATCGCCCCCGCCGCTGCTGGAGGTCCGGGGCGAGGTCTACATGACCAACACCGAACTGGTTCGGCTCAACGAGCTGCGCCGGGCCGCCGAGGAACCGCCGTTCGCCAACCCGAGGAACGCGACGGCCGGCTCGCTCAAGTTGCTCGACCCAAGGCTCTGCGGCCAGCGACGGCTCCGATTCACCTCGCACGGCCTGGGCGCGTTCAAGGGGATCATCGCGTCGTCGTACTGCGAGATCCTGGCGATGCTGAAGACGTGGGGCATCCCCGTCAGCTCACATAATGCCGTCTATAACACGATCGACGAGGTGATCGAGCACGCCCACCGGTGGGAGAGCCTGCGGAACACGCTCGATTTCCAGACCGACGGCCTGGTCATCAAGGTGGACGACCTCGGGCAGCGGGCGCGCCTGGGCACGCGGAGCAAGAGCCCGCGCTGGGTGATCGCGTTCAAGTACGAGGCCGAGCAGGCGGTCACGAAGGTGGTGGGGATCACCGTCCAGGTCGGCAAGACCGGCAAGCTCACGCCCGTCGCCGACCTGACCCCCGTCCCCCTGGCCGGGACGACCGTCAAGCGCGCCAGCCTGCACAACGCCGACGAGATCCTCCGCAAGGACGTGCGGCTCGGCGACACGGTCGTGATCCAGAAGGCGGGCGAGATCATCCCCCAGGTCGTCCGCGTCGAGACCGACGCGCGCGACGGCCGCGAGCGGCCGTTCGACTTCCCCACGACGTGCCCCAGTTGCGGCGCGCCGGTCGTGAGACTCCCGGGCGAGGTCGATTTCCATTGCACGAATTCGCCCGCGCGCTGCCCCGAGCAGCTCAAGGAGTGGATTCGCTGGTTCGCGCACCGCGACGCGATGGACATCGAGGGGCTCGGCAGCAAGCTGATCGACCAGCTCGTCGATCGCGGGCTGGTGCGCTCGCTCGCCGACCTCTACCGTCTCGACGCGTCGACCCTGGCCGACCTCGAGCGGATGGGGAAGAAGTCGGCCCAGAACCTCGTCTCGGCGCTCGAAGCGAGCAAGCAGCGCCCGCTCGACCGCTTCGTGACCGGGCTGACGATCCGGCACGTCGGGACCCGGAGCGCCGAGATCCTGGCCCTGCGGTTCGCGACGCTCGACGCCCTCCGCACCGCGACGCTGGCCGACCTGGAAGGCGTCCCCGAGATCGGCCCGGTGGTCGCGGCCAGCGTGCACGACTTCTTCCAGGACCCCGAGAACCAGCGCCTCCTCGACGACCTGCGCGCGGTCGGTGTGCACCCGGCACCCGTCAAGGCGG
>JBKOZB010000193.1:0-6005 GCA_046744225.1 Planctomycetota bacterium
CTGCAGCACTTCGGCCCGTTGATCGAGCGGGTCGGGCCGTGCCTGCTCCGGCCGAGGCCCGATCGGTTCGGCACGTTGGTGCGCGCGATCATCGGCCAGCAGATCTCGTCGCGCGCGGCCGCGGCGATCGATGCGCGGCTCTGCGCGCTCGGGGGCGAGCCGCACGAGCCGGCCGCCTTGCTCGCGCTCAGTGAGGAGGCCCTGCGCGGGGCGGGGCTCTCGGGGGTCAAGGCCCGCTATCTCCTCAACCTGTCCGAGGCCGTCGCCAGTGGGCACGTCCCGCTCGATGAGTTCGACAGCTGGGACGATGAGGCGATCGTCGCCAGCCTGACGTCGGTCAAGGGCGTCGGCGTCTGGACCGCCGAGATGTTCCTGATCTTCGCCCTCAACCGGCCCGACGTTTTGCCGGTCGGCGACCTGGGCGTGCGCGTCGCGATTCGCGACCGGCACGGGCTGGCCGAGCTGCCCAGGCCCCAACAATGCCGCGAGCTGGCCGAGTCCTGGCGGCCTTTCCGGTCGATCGCCATCTGGTATCTCTGGCGCGGTTTCGATCCGGCGGCGAAGCGGGCGGCCCCGGCCTGACCGAGAGCGAGCGAACTTCGTCTGCGAGATCCTGCTCGCCTCGGGGATGGCCGTCGGCATCGTCGGCTTCCGCGCCGGGAAGCGGACGGAGCAGGACGTCCGCGCGATCCTCCGCCACCCCGCGCACATGGCGGGCTCCGACGGTATCTTCTGCGGCGGCTTCCCCCACCCGCGCGGCTGAGGGGCGTTCGCCCGCTATCTCGGCCACTACACGCGCGAGCTCGGCGCGTACACCTGGGCCGAGGCGGTGACCCACCTCGCCACGCACGCCGCGCGGCGGCCGCCTGACCGACCGGGGCCTGCTCTGCCCCGGTTTCGTCGCCGACATCGCCGTACTCGACCCCGCCGCCGTGACTGATCGCTCGACCTACGCCGCCGGGCGGACCCTGGCCGAGGGGTCGAGCACGTCCTGGTCAACGGCACGCTCGGCCTGCACCAGGGCATGCCGACCGGCGCCACCCCCGGCCGCGCCCTGCGAAGAGGCTGAGAAACGCTCCGAGACGCCCTCATCCCCTCCGTTTTCGCGCGGGTGAGCACCACAGCACAGCCTCAAAAATACGCCATTTCCGGCGTTCGTGCGATTTTTTAAGAACGCTCCGCTCACGTTTTCATGATGGTGTCAGTGTCGGGTGGCCGCGGGCTCGAAGGTGAGTCCGGGGGGCGCACCCGGATCGCGCCTCGCCCGGGAGGGATTCGGTTATGGCTCGCACGTCTCGCAGCATCGACGCCAGAGTCGCCACGATCAACCCGTCCTCGACCTCGATCTTGTCCCTCCCCACCTTAGAGCACGGCGAGCGGAACGGCCGCCAGGCCGGGGAGGACCTCGGTTTCGGCGATTTCGCTGCCGCGATCCGCGAGGAGCTGGCGCCTGAGGGGATGCTCGAAACCTTGCTCGCCGATCGCGTGATCCTCGCCGCCTGGCACCTGCGCGTGGCCGCCCAGGCCGAGGCCGCCGCGATCGGGGAGGCCGCCCGGCGCCGGGGCAAGTCCTCCTCCCGCCCGGCGCGGAGCCAGGCGCTCGCCGAACTCCAGCGCGACGCCTCCCGTGCCCAGCGCGCGCTGGGAAAGGCGATCGAGCTGCTCCAGACCCTCTACGACCGCCGCCAGTCCCGCTGGGGCCGCCCCCTCCTCACCGCCTCGCAGCCGGTCGCCATCCCGCGCGACGAGGCCGACGTCGACGACCTCGACATCTCGAACGAGTGGCCCATCGTCCCCCCCGGCGAGCCCGCTGACGTGGACGACGACACCCATGAGCGTGCCTCGGACGACGACGTCGTCAAGGACTGGCAGGACCGCCTCGTCTTCGATTTCAACGTCTCCGAGGCCTCGCCCGTGGTCAAGGGGACGTGGGTCACGGTCAGCCACGTCGTCTCGCTGATCGTCGATGGCTGGACCTGGGGCGACATCCTCCGGACCCACCCCGAGCTGACCGAGGACGATATCCGCGTCTGTCTGTCCTACACCGTCGCGCAAGACAACGGCGAGGTCTGAGCGCCGCCTCGCCACCGGACCGCGCTCGGCCCCAGTTCAGTTCAGGATCTCGAGCTTCGGCATCTTGGGCGTCTTGATGTTCTGGATGCTGATCTGAGCGGCGAGCTGCTCGACGACCCCGAGCAGATAGGGGCGGGCGAGCGAGTCGGGGGCGAGTGCCTCCTGGATCTTCCCCTCGTCGCCGCGCTCCCTGATGTTGATGTTCAGGGGCACTTCGCCCAGGAAGGGGACGCCGAGCAGCTCGGCCCGACGGCGGGCGCCGCCCCGGCCGAACAGGTAGGCGCGCTCGTCGCCAGGGGCGTCGAAGAGGCCATGGCGGGCGACCAGCTCCTGGACCTTCGGGCCGCCCCGCTCCTTGAGATAGGCCAGCACGTCGAAGAAGCTCATGTTCTCGATCATGCCCAGCAGGGGGACCTTGAGTTGACGAAACATGGTGACAGCGCGGGTGACATCCAGCAGCGCGACTTCCTGCGGCGTGCAGACGACCACGGCGCCGGTCAGCGGCAGGCTCTGGGCCAAGGTCAGCGGCACGTCGCCGGTGCCGGGGGGAAGGTCGATGACCAGGTAATCCAGCTCGCCCCAGTCCACCTGGTGCAGAAACTGCTGCATGATCCCGTGGAGCATCGGCCCGCGCATGATCACCGCGCGGTCCGGCTCGAGCAGGAAGCCCATCGACATGAGCTTCAGCCCGCCCGTCTCGATCGGCTGAATCCGTTCGCCCCGCGCCATCGGGCGGCCCGAGGCACCGACCAGGTGGGGGATCGACGGGCCGTACACGTCGGCGTCCATCAGGCCGACCCTCGACCCGTAGGCTTGCAGGCCGAAGGCGATGGCCGCAGCCATGGTCGATTTGCCGACGCCCCCCTTGCCCGAGCCGATCGCGAGGACGTTCTTGACGCCTGGGATGTCGCCCTTCTCGGAGATCCCCTTGCCGCGGACCTCGGCCCCCATGGTGATCTGGTAGGTCAGGTCGCCGCCGAGGCGGCTGGTCAGCGCGGCGCGGACGTCGCGCTCGATCTGCGCCTTGAGCGGGCAGGCGGGGGTGGTCAGGTTGACGGTCAGCGACACGCGCTCCGGGCCGATCTGGATATTCTTGATCATCCCCAGATCGACCAGGTCACGGTGGAGGTCGGGGTCTTTCACCCCTTTGAGGGCCTGGAGTACGTCCTGTTCGGTGAGGCTGGGGCGGTTCTTGCCGAACATCGAAAAAAGTCCTCTGCTCAGATGCGTAGGAAGGAGGCCGTCCGTCACGGACCGCCGTGTCGGAACGGGCGGGGGGGGCGGTCAGGGCCGCCCAGCTCGCATTCGAATCGGAACGGCCGGCCCTTCCAGCAGGGGAGTCAACCAGTTCCAGGGCTCGGGTTCGGGGATGGGGGGTGGGGCGTTCGACCAGCCCTCGCTCTCAGCCTGTCGCTGCGCCAGAGGGAGCCAGCGCGCCAGGAGATTGGCCACGGCCGGTGGGGTGGCGACCCCCGAGATCACGTGGGTGGCCCCGAGTTCGCGGGCCAGGACCGAAACCCCCTCGTGCGCCTCTGGGTCAAGTACCAGGACCATCGCATTTGGCGCGCGCTGCATCGCCCGATCCAGGTCTTCCAGCCCGGCGCGCACGCGGCGGGCCAGGTCGAGCACCACGATCGGGCAGGCCGCGCCGGCCAGCGCCGACTCCAGGTCGGCCGCCGAGCGGGTCTTCACCCAGCGGATCGGCCACGCCAGGAGCCGAGGCCGCAGGTGCCGGGCCCAGGTGTCCCGCCGCTCGTGGATCACCAGCATCAAATTTGCCAACGGCGGCTCGGCTCCCCGGTCTGGACACGTCCTCCTCATCCGTTCGTCCCACGAGGAATTTTATCAGAGCGGACCGGTTTCGGCGAGAGCCGACTGCCATTCGACGCCGGGCGCGCTTGAATCGGCGGCTCCGGCACGGATAGAATTTGAGAAGAACAGGGAGGACGACCCGGCTTCCGCGCCCGTTCTGATCAGGTCAGGGCGCGTCCCTCATGCGAGAGGTCCGCCACGGCGATGTCCGATCGTGATTATTACGAAGTGCTCGGGGTCTCGCGCGACGCCACGCCCGACGCGATCAAGAAGGCGTACCGGACCCTGGCGCGCAAGCTTCACCCGGACGTCAACCCGGGCGACAAGAAGGCCGAGGCCAAGTTCAAAGAAGCGCAGCAGGCGTACGACATCCTGTCCGACCCCGAGAAGCGGTCGCTCTACGACCGCTACGGCAAGGCCGCGTTCGAGGGGATGGCCGCGGCGGGCCCACGGTCGGGCGCCTCGGAGTGGACCGCGCACCAGGCGGGGCCCGGCTTCGAGAATTTCGACTTCAGCCAGTTCTTCGGCCACGGAGCCGGGGCGGGAGCCGCCGAGCAGGGCGAGGACATCGGCGGAGGTGCCGGGATCTTCGAGGAGCTGCTCGGCCGGATGCGCGGCGGCCGCGCCGGCCGTCGCGGCGCGGCGGGCCCGCACCCCGGACGCACCGTTGAGGCCAGGCTGACCATCCCCTTTCTGACGGCCATCCGGGGCGGCGAGACGACGATCGAGGTCGAGCGCGAGGGCCATCGCCGCGAGACGCTCGTCGTCAAGATCCCCCCCGGCATCGAGTCCGGGGCCAAGCTCCGGCTCCGCGGCCAGGGCGAGCCCAGTGCGCTCGGCGGGCCGCGCGGCGACCTGACCATCGCCGTCACCGTCGAGCCCCACCCTTATTTCACCAGGGAAGGGCGCGACCTCTCGGTCGAGGTGCCGATCACGGTGGCCGAGGCGGTCCTCGGCGCCAAGGTCGAGGTGCCGACCCTGGGCGGGATGAAGTCGCTGACCATCCCCCCGGGAAGCTCCAGCGGCCAGAAGCTCCGCCTGCGGGGGCAGGGGGTCCCAGCCTCGGGCGGCAAGCCGGAGGGTGACCTGTTCCTCGTCCTCAAAGTCGTCGTCCCCAGGACCAGCGACGAGACGAGCCGGCGGCTGATCACCGAGTTCGCCGAGCGCAACCCGATGCGCCCGCGCGACGGGCTGTGGTGAGGATTGCGGGAAACTTCCGCCCATGAGTCAACCGATCATCCCGCGCGACCAGGTCGCCGAACACTTCGCGGTCCCCGTTCGCGTCCTCGTCCGCTACGAGGCCCGCGGCCTCGTCCGGCCGGTGCGGGAGGGGACCGTGGAAGGGTACGGGCCGGCCGAAATCCGCAGGCTCTGGACGATCCTGAGCTTCCAGCGCGACCTGGGGATCAACCTGGCGGGCGTCGAGGCGATCCTCAAGCTCCACGACCACCTGGCCGAGGTCCATCGCCGCCTCGACCACCTGGCCCGCGAGCTCCGCGAGTTCGTCGAGTCCGAGCACGCGGCCGACCCCGATGGCTAGGCCCGAACCGCGCCCCAGTCGTCTGCGTCCGCTCTTGCGGCATCCCGGCGCCCGCCGTCGGGTGGGCCGGGCGGTCGCCAGCCTACTCGGCGTCGGCGTCGTCGCCATCGCCGCCCTCGGGATCTTGGCCATCTGGCACCTCGTCCGGCGAGGCCGCCTGATCCGCGAGCGCCTCGGCCCCCCGCGCGTGGTCCGGCTCTCCGACCTGGAGCCGACCGAGACCGAACCCGGACCCGAATAACACCCCGTCCCCGCGAGTCGTGACCGTGATGCTTCGACCCACCTTCCGCCCCCACGAACGGATCAACGCCCCCGAGGACTTCTGCCGCGCCTTCGAGCGGAAGCGGTCGGCGTCCGACGCCGCGATGGTGGTCTACGGGGTCGAGAACGGCCGCGACCATCCCCGGCTCGGCATCTCGGTCTCGCGCAAGAAGATCCGCTCGGCCGTCGCCCGCAACCGGGTCAAGCGGCTGCTCCGCGAGGCGTTCCGGCTGAGCAAGGCGGAGCTGCCGTCGGGCGTGGACCTGGTGGTGGTCCCCCGCGGCCCGGGACTGACCTTCGCCGAGGTGCGTCGCGCGTT
>JBKOZB010000077.1:0-2360 GCA_046744225.1 Planctomycetota bacterium
GAAGTTCCTTCGATGTGCCTGTGATCAAGAAGTCATCCGCATAGCGGACCAGGTGGACTTTGTTCATCCGTTGTTGCTTCGGCGTCGCGGCGAAGTGTTCCGTCAGGAGCCGTTGCAGTCCATCCAGGGTCCAATTCGCCAAGGCGGGTGAAGCCACGCCCCCAACAATGTTGCAAAACCGTCCCTGATTCCCGACTCTGTCATTTCCAGAACGCGGCTCCGACCGAAGTACGGGCAAGGATGGCAGCCCCGACTCGATCCCCATGCAAGGCAGGCTGACGGCCGCGGTCTCGGAGAGGAGGAGTCAACATGATCACACCCCAACGAAGTCAGGCGGTCAGCCCTCTCATCATTCGTCACTTCGAGTTCACTCGGCTTCAGAACCAGTCAATCGTTTGTGCATACGAAGCCTTGCTCCCCGTCGTCACCCGGCGTCCGGAAGGGCCACACCATCGACCGGGTGATCTCCGGAAAGCCGCGACTCGGACTGAAGTTCTCCGATCCTCTGCCACGGGAGCTTGACCGGCCATGTCGACTCATCATCTCCGTGTGGCGATCTATGCCCGGGTCTCCTCGGAACAACAGGCCAAGGAGGACACGATCGCCAGCCAACTCGAGGCGGTCGCGCAGCGGGTCGCGAGCGACGCCTTGAAATGCGATCCCGAGCTGTGTTTCGTGGATGACGGCTATAGCGGGAGCACACTGGTCCGTCCCGGCCTCGAGCGACTCCGCGACCAGGCCGCTGCCGGATCCATCGATCGTCTTTACGTCCTCGATCCGGATCGATTTTCACGCAAATACGCTTATCAGATTCTGATCCTTGAGGAACTCACGCATTGCGGCGTCGAGGTCGTCTTCCTCTGCAACCCCCTTGGCCATGACCCCGCGGAGAACCTCCTGGTCCAGGTGCAGGGCATGATCGCCGAGTATGAGCGTGCCAAGATCCTCGAGCGGAGCCGCCGCGGCAAGCAGCACGCCGCTCGACGGGGTTCGGTCAACGTGCTCAGCGGCGCGCCTTACGGATATCACTACGTCGGCAAGCACGAGGGGGACGGCGAGGCGCGTTATCAGGTCGTCGCGAATGAGGCGCGGGTGGTCCGGAAGATCTTCACGTGGGTCGGCCAGGAACGGTGTTCCATCGGTGAAGTCTGCCGCCGCTTGAACAGTGAGGGGGTGCCCACCCGGACGGGGAAAACCGCTTGGGACCGTTCGGTCGTCTGGGCCATTCTCAAGAACCCCGCCTTCAAGGGGGCGGCGGCATTCGGCAAGACGCGGTCGGGACCGTTCAAGCCCCAGAAACTCCGGACCCAGCGGGGCCGCCCTCAGCATCCCAGGAGGCCGATTTCTCGGATCGATACAGGACCGGATGATCGCATTTTCATAGATGTCCCCGCCATCGTCGATGACGCCCTCTTCGCCGCGGTTCAGACGCAGCTCGAGGAGAACCGACAGCGGAAGCGAGATCGTCCCCCGAGGGGTCGTTACCTGCTCCAGGGGCTGGTCGTTTGCAAGCGCTGCGGCTACGGGTGCTACGGCAAGCCCACGAGCCGGGCTTCGGCCAAGGGGCCGATCCCCTACGCGTACTACCGGTGCACGGGATCGGACGCGTATCGTTTCGGCGGAGAGCGGTTATGCTGGAACAAGCAGGTCCGCACCGACCTGCTGGACGCGGCCGTCTGGGAGGATGTTCGCAGCCTGCTCGCCGAGCCCGAGCGGATCAAGGTCGAGTACGAACGTCGTCGACAAAAGACGAAACCCGACGGAGCCCGAGAGGTCGACCAAGTGGCGAAGTTGATCAAGCAAGTCAAGAGAAGCATCTCTCGACTGATTGATGCGTACGAGGAGGGCTTACTGGAGAAGTCGGAATTCGAGCCGCGGATCAGCGCGGCGCGCGAGCGGCTTTTGCGGCTGGAGGACGAGCGAGGACGGAAGGCCGAAGAGGAAAGCCGGGAGTCGGAACTGCGGCTGGTGATCGGCCAACTGGAGGAATTCGCGAGACGTGTTTCCGAAGGTCTACGCGAGCCGGACTGGACGACACGGCAGGAGATCATTCGAGCCTTGGTCAAGCAGGTCGAGATCGATGAAGGGGAGGTCCGCATCGTTTACCGGGTCAGTCCATCCCCTTTTGACGGTCGCCCCCAACAAGGTCATTCGCAACATTGTTGGGGGCGTGATTTCGCCCGCCCTGGCCAATGCCTACCTGCACGAGGTCCTGGACACGTGGTTCGAGCGGACGGTCAAGCCCCGCCTGAAAGGGCGGGCGTACCTGATCCGCTACGCGGACGACGCGGTCTTGGTCTTCGAGCGGGAGGGCGATGCGCGACGGGTCCTGGACGTGCTTCCCAAGCGGTTCGGGAAGT
>JBKOZB010000202.1:0-2902 GCA_046744225.1 Planctomycetota bacterium
GGCTGAGCAGCGGTTGCGAGGTTGGGCGTTGATCCACAACTTCGCCCCCATGTGCCCTTGGACGGTTCGAGCGATTCCCGAGTTGAGGAGCCCTGCGGAACGGCTCAATGGGAAGCGGTATCACCCCGAGTGGCTCCAGAACCTGCTGATCTCGGCCTCACTCGGAGGGTACCGAAGGGCTCCCCAAAATCCGTGATAAGCAGAAAAATGGAAGATGGCAGATGACATAGGCGTTACACGATTAGTGATCGTCTGCCCGTAGTTCCGCGGTGTTCACGTTGAAGCTGGGCAACCGACGAGGGCGAGACAACGCCCGACTGGCCCATTCTACTGTACAGATAACTACTAATCGCGTCACTCCTATGACAAAGCGTGGTCACTGATAGATTCTTTGTCATTTGTCATCTCCCATTTATCATCCCTTCACGGCAACGGCACGTCTTTGAACTCGAACTCCAGCGGGATCGTCAGCACCTTGCTCGGCGTCTCGTAGACGAACTGGTAGTCGGCCGGCTTGCCGGGGGCGTCGACGAAGAGGTACTCGAAGCCGAGCTTCCCTTGGTCGGACGAGGTGTTGGAGAAGCCGCCGTTGTGCTCGAACCGCGAGCCGTCGGCCTTCTGGAGCCAGAGGCGGTTGTTGAACAGCCCCTGGCGGTAGCTCTCGAACGCCTCGCCGGGATAATCGAGCAGGACGTTGACCTTCCAGACCTGCTCGTCAATCTCGGTCGATTCGAGCGTGATGCTGATGTCGCCCTGCCTCTTGGTGATGTTCTTGTCGGCGAGGCTCGGGAAGCGGAAGGTCCGCAGCGCGGCCGGGACGGTGACGTTGGCCTTGACCTTCACCGACGCGAGCGCCTTGGCCGCTCGCTCGGGGGCGGCCAGGTTGATGTTGACCTCGGCGGCCGGGTTGTCGGGCCGGAGCACGGTGTCGGTCGATTCCATCATCACCTGCGGCGCGACCTCCTTGCCCTGGTCGTCCTTGATCTTCAACTCGTCGGCCTGGAGCGCCAGGAGCATCGGGCGGAGCCGGGGCTCCCAGGCCACCTCGAACTGGGCGTTGGCCGACGCCGTGTCGGCCTGGAAGTCGCGCACGACCTCGACCTGCTTGAAGGCGATGCGGAACGGACCCACATACTGCACCCGCAACGATTTCGGCGACGCGCCGGGCGTCAGGCCGATCGAGCCGTCGCCCGTGAAGAAGTTGGGAGTGACCTCGGCCCTCTTGGCGACCAAGTCGAGCGCCTCGAAGAACGGCTGATCGACGATCTCAAGGTCGAGCGCCTGGTTCGTGACCTCGCCCCCCATCGACTCGCGGAGGTCGGTGATCGGGTTGCCCGACTGCGCCTGAAGCTTCTGGATGACCTCGCTGAGCCGGATCGCCTTCCCCTGGATCGTGACCTTCGAGGCACCGAGGTTGGTCTGGTCCTGCGCGTCGCGCAAGGCCGCGCGGACCCGATCGAGCCGCTCGCGCTTTTCGAGGCTGGCCGACTTCGGCGGCTCGGGCAAGAGCGGCAAGATCCGCGGGCCGAGCTTGATCAGGGCCTCCTCCGCCGCCTTCCTCGCCTCCATCTTGGGCGCGTCGAGCCGCTCGACCAGTTGCGTCACCCGGTCCCGCAGCGCGGCGTCCGACGCCTGCCCCCACGCCGTCCCCGCGAATGCCGAGAGGACCAAGATTCCGAGCGCCGCTAACCTGTTATTCATCAGGCCTTCCATTCGATCGAAGAGATTCACCACAGAGGCACAAAGGTAAGGAGGGAAGGGAGTGGATCACCCGGAAACCAGGCGTTTGACCCCGTTCTTGGGGACGGGAACATTGAAGAGGAATTGACCACGGTGGGTGTTGAGTCGCGCCGGCCGCCTCGATGAGCGTGGTGATCACGGCGTCCTCTCCGGGGGGAACAGGTCGGCGACGGCAACGCGCCCGACCTCCTGGCCGTCGATGATGATCGCGAAGTCGTGACCGGCCTGGTAGGTGCTCAGTTTTCCGTAACGAGCGAGCGGGCCGCGTCCGTGCGGACTTTCGTAAACACGTACTTCTCTGGCCTTCACGACGACGTGCCAGTAGGCCGGGATGCCGACCTCGGCGTAGCGCCCGAACTTCTCGACAGCGTCGGCCCGACCCGTGTGGTGGTCCACCTCGATCACGAGGGCCATGCACGCCAGCGGGGGCGGGTCGGGCAAGTAATCGGCCTTGCGCCCCCGGGCCACCGCCACGTCGGGCTCGGGCAGCGAGGTCTCCGCATGCTTGCAGGACTTCTCCTCCCGGATGTGGTAGCCCTCCGGTATCACGGCGCGGAGCACGTCAGCGGCCTGGGAGACGATGTAGTTGTGCAGCTCGCCCTTGACCATCTTGTAAATCACCCCGTCCCAAAGCTCGACGTCCTCGACGATGATGCCGGACTCGATCATCTTCAGGACCTGCGTGGCCGTGAACCGATAGGGGAACCTCCCCCGGTCGCCGGACCGCTTCTTCCGCTTTTTCGCGTCGATCGTCATCCGCGGTTCTCCTTCTGCGGCGGCGGTCCGAGGCCCCGCCCCTTCATCTCATTCCTGCTTGCCTTCTTTGTGTCCTTTGTACCTTCGTGGTGAATCTCTTCTCTTCTTATCCTACCAACCACCGCCCGTCTTCCATCACGACCTGCCCATCGGCGGTGATGCGGCCTCCTTGGCGGGTATCGATGATGAGGTCCCAGTGCAGGGCCGACTCATTGAGTCCGCCGGTCTCGGGGTAGCTCTGGCCGAGGGCCAGGTGGACCGTGCCGCCGATCTTCTCGTCGTAGAGGATGCTGCCGGTGAAGCGGTTGATGCCGGGGTTCAGGCCGAGCCCGAGCTCGCCGAGCCGACGGGCGCCGGGGTCGAGCTCGAGCATCGATCGGAGGTAATCCTCACCCTCCTCGGCGTG
>JBKOZB010000306.1:0-5328 GCA_046744225.1 Planctomycetota bacterium
ACTCCAGCCACACGGCCGAGGACTCGCAGTCCTTGGCCGACGACTCCGAGAGCGAATGGCGGTGGCTGCCCAAGCGCTCCCCCCACCTGAACCCGATGGACCACCTGGGGCGTCATGATAAGGAAGTCAGGTTGGCCAACCCTCAGTATGACTCCATCGAGACGCAGGTCGACCGCTTCATCGGCTACCTCAGCAACCTGGCTGCCCGGGAAGCACTCCGGAAAGCCGGGGTGCTCTCCGAGCACTTCTGGCTGAAGATGTAATGTCAAAAACGTTTTGCGGACCTACTTAGCTTTTTTGCGGCTGGAGAAGAGGGGGTCGTGGTGCATGCCGGCGCCGTCGAGGATCAGCCCTCGTCTGCGGCAGAGGGTGTCATCCACGGCCCAAAGGAGGGTGGCGTCCGGGGCGAGCAAGGAGGCCACCAGCTTGGCGCCTCTCATTTACGTTCTCGGTAATGGTGTCTCATTTTGCGGGGAGAGTGGAGCAGCCAGCGATCAGGCTCTTCACCCTCTCGCGCATGGTCTGGAAGTAGCTCAGGCTGGCTCGGATCGAGCGCTTCAGGTCGGACAGGGTATCGAACAAGCGGTTGGGGGTCGCCCGTCGCCGCAGCTTCTTCCAGAACCGCTCGATCACGTTCAGCTGCGGGCTGGAGCTGGGCAACCGCTTCCGCTCCAGAGGGGGGTGATCGGCCAGGGCCTCCTCCACAGCCTGACCGGCATGCCAGGGGGCGTTGTCGATGAGGACACCACCCGCTGGTGCTTGTCCTTGGGGTCCAGGCGCCCGACGTGGCGGAGGTGCCGGGCGAACGCCTCCTGCACGCGCCGCGTCTTGCCCAGGCCCGTCTTCTGCTTGGCCCGCGCCGGGCTCTCCGGCGTGTCGCTGGGCACCGCCACACTGAGGACATTGACTCCCCAGAAGACGCCGACGTCCAGAAGGTCCTTGCAGTCGCGGGTGCCCACCGTCGGGCGGTGCCCCTTGACGCCCAGGATCGCCCCCCGCGTCGGCACCCTCGGGAACCGGGCCTCATCCGGGCTCAGCAGGACCAATTCGCCTGCCTCGGCTTGTCGTTTCACGTCCGCCCGCTCCTCCCGGGCCTTGGCCTGCTGGTGGGGATCACCCCGCAGGAAGCGAGCGGTGGGCCGGTAGGGGTGGATACCGATCTTCTGGCAAAACCGAGGCCTGGCCGAACGTGAGGGGTGCAGGCCCTGAGTCTTGACCAAGTGGTCGGCCAGTTCCTCGTGCATCCAGTTGGCCCGATCCCGCCCTTGCTGGGCTGGCCCCGCGATCACCCAGCGGCGGACCTCGTCGGCCAGCGAGACCGGGATCCTGGCGGTCGCCCCCTTGGGCGTGCCCGGTCGCAGGCCCTCCAGGCCCCGTTCGTGGTAGACCTTGAGCCAGCGTGTGACGGACCGGCGGTGGATGCCGAGATCCTGGGCGCTGTCCTGACGCCTGCGACCGCGATGAGCCCTGAGGACGATCTGAAGATGGTCGCGGAGCTTGCGGTCATCGCTGGAACGGAACCGGTGTTCCAGGCGCTGGAGTTCCTCGTCGGGGAGTGGAATGCGAATCAGGGTTGCTTCCTGCCAAGCAAAAGCGAGCACCTCCTCTCGTTATAGAATATGATTATAGAATGTGACACCGTCGTCGGGAACGTGAATCAGGGAAAAAACGGCCCGGCACTTGGGGCAATGGCGTTTGGGGTTCGTCCCAGTGGGCCGTGCCCACCCGGGTGAGCACGGCCCACTGGGACGATGACCGCACCTGGCTCGACCGGGCCGCCACAACCGCCACAGGTCTCGGACTCGGGCGGGATGATGGTCGCTTGTCGGGCGAGGGCCTGGTCGATCATGGTTTGGGAGACCGCTGACCGAGTTGGACGGCCAGTTCCTCCAAGTTCGCCAACTTGGTCCCCCAGGGCATGCCGTCGGGCCCATAGACCCGATCAAGGAAATATATTGCGACGCCTTGCAGGAGTTGTTGCGATTCCGCCCTGACGATCGCCGGCTCGGGTGGGTGGGCCATCCTTAACTCCTTGCCCAAGTTGTGACGCGACGGTTTTCGAAGTCCAGAGCGAAAAGGTAATCGAACCGACTTTACCGTGCAAACCTTGTTGTGCACCCCTGTCCGATTGCGGATCATTATTGACTTGGAACGATCTCCGCCCCATGATGACTCTGGTTTCCCGCCTGGCGAGCAATCCTTGCGGGAACGTCGTCTTTCGTTTGTTCTTGTTCGTCCCGGTCATTGGGAAGCCGGTGAATGCCGGCGCGGCCCCGCCGCTGTAAGCGGGAACGGCGCGATCCGAGCAATCATGGCCACTGCCCGCACGAGCCGGGTGGGAAGACCGATCGCCTCGACTGCCCGCAAGCCAGAAGACCGGACCGGGACTTCCTTGACCTCCGATGCCTTCGAGGGTGAGGCGATCGTGGGAATTCGCGGACGGACGGGGCTCTCGGCGGTCAGCGCGCGTCCCGTCAGGTCTTCCTTTCGCGTCCCCCGATCTCACCTTCGAATTCGCGTCGGTTCCCGACGGGCGGGCCATTGAGCCCTCCGCTCGGGGCGTGGAGCGGAAAGGTGAGGCCCGCCGTTGTTCCTGATCCTGACGACCGCCGACACCGAGATCCAGGCCCTCGCCGCCTCCGTCCGCCGGCTCCCCGACGACTTCCCGGCCGTCCGCGCCCGGAACGCGAACGAGTTGCAATCGGCCCAGGCCCTCGACCGGTTCATCGCCGAGGAACTGCCCAAGGCCCGCGCGGTGGTCGTCCGCGTGCTGGGGGGCCGACCCTATTTCGCCGACGGCTTCGAGCGGCTCTCGCGCGAGTGCCGGGCGCGGGGCATCGCCTTCTTCGCGTTGCCCGGCGAGCAGGGGCTTGACCCCGAATTGACGGCGCTCTGCCACGCGCCTTTACCCCTGGTGACGCAGGTCCTCGAATACTTCACGCAAGGCGGCGTGCCGAACCTCATCAACCTGCTCAAGTGCCTGAGTGACAACGTCCTGCTCACGGGCCTCGGCTACGAACCGCCCTCCCCGCTGCCCCGCGACGGCCTCTATCACCCCGATGCTCCCGACGGCCTGACCCTGGCCGCCTGGCAGGCGCGGTTCGCCCGCGCGGATCGGCCGTCGATCGGCGTCCTCTTCTACCGGGCGCACTGGATGGCACAGAACGTCGCGCCGATCGATGCCTTGATTCGAAGGATGGAGGAACGCGGCGGCAACGTGCTGGCCGTCTTCTGCTACAGCCTGAAGGACGACCCCGAGCAGGAAGGGGGCGTCCCCGCCGTCTTCCGCCAGTTCTTGACGGATGACACGGGTAACGCTCGCGTCGATGTCCTCATCAGCACGCTCAGCTTCACCGTCGCGAACCTGAGCGAGGGGACGCACATCGAGGCGACCGGCGCCGTGGTCGATTTGCTCGAACGGCTCGACGTGCCGGTGCTCCAGGCCGTGCTCTGCACCTCCAGCCTGGCCGAGTGGGAGGCCAGAAGCGCCGGGTTGACCCCGCGCGACACGGCGATGAACGTGGTGTTACCCGAGTTCGACGGCCGGATCAACACCGTCGCGATCAGTTTCAAGGAATCGGCCCGGTTCGACGACCGGCTCGGCACCGAGATCAAGGCGTACGTCCCAAAGCCCGACCGCATCGATTACGTCGCCCGGATCGCCCTGAACTTCGCCCGGCTGCGGGCCACGCCGAACGCCGAGAAGCGCGTGGCCATCCTCTTCGGCAACTACCCGACCAAGAACGCGCGGATCGGCAACGGCGTCGGGCTCGACACGCCGGCCTCGGTCGTGAACCTCTTGCGGGCCTTGCACGAGGCCGGCTACTCCGTCGGCGAAATCCCATCCGACGGCGACGCCCTGATGCACCAGTTGATCGACCGCTGCACGAATGACGAGGAGTTCCTCACCGACGACCAGCTTCGCAACGCCGTCGGCCACGTGAGCCTGGCAACCTACGACCGCTGGTTCAACGTGCTTCCCGCCCTGGCCCGCCGCGCGATGGTCGACCAATGGGGTGGGCCGCTTGGCGAGGTCGGCCGGACCGACGATCGGCTCGCGATCCCCGGCCTGGTCTTCGGTAATATCTACGTCGGCATCCAGCCCCCGCGCGGCTTCGGAGCCGACCCGATGGCGATCTATCACAGCCCCGACCTGCCGCCAACGCACCATTATCTGGCCTATTACCGCTGGCTCCGCGACGAGTTCGGCGCGCACGCTGTCCTGCACATGGGCAAGCACGGCAACCTCGAATGGCTCCCCGGCAAGGCGACCGCCCTGTCGGAGGAATGCTACCCCGAGATCATGCTGAGCGACCTGCCCAACTTCTATCCCTACATCATCAACAACCCCGGCGAGGGGACCCAGGCCAAGCGCCGGGCGCACGCCGTCATCATCGACCACCTGATCCCGCCGATGACTCAGGCCGAGACGTATGACGACTTGGCCCGGCTTGAGCAGTTACTCGATGAATACTACCGCATGGCCTCGCTCGACCCGATCAAGCTGCCGCACATCACGCAGCAAATCTGGTCGATCGTCACCAAGAACAACCTCGATCGGGATTTAAAGGTGGAGCGCTGCCCTGAGGCCGAGAAGTTCGACGCCTTCCTTCAGGAGATCGACGGATATTTGTGCGAGTTGGGCAATGCCCAAATCCGCGACGGGCTGCACATCCTCGGCCAGCCGCCGCAGGGAGAGCAGAGGATCGGTTTGATTCAGGCCATGGTCCGGCTCGACAATGGTGAGGTCGCCTCTCTGCGGAAATCTCTGGCTCGGGCATTCGAAATCGATGAGGAATTGATCACGGGCGAACTAGGTACGCCCGTCGAGCAAGAGGCCGCAAAGGCTTGTCTGAGGTACTCTCCCCTGTGCGACAAGTCGGTTTGGACGAGAGGAGATCTGCTTGAGGCGCTGGATTGGTTCGGCCGCAATTACATTCAAATCAGTCTCGGGAAGGTCATTCGACCTGATGGTTCCGAAGAAGACGGACTCGATGTCGTGGTGAATGGTTTCCCGAACCTAGAAAAGCCCGCCCATTTCCCTCGTTCCCACGCTCCGGGTGGGAATGCCGTCTTCGACGCTTCGCGTCCCTCTGTAGATCCCGACGCCAACGACGCAGAGCGTCAGGGGACGCATTCCTACCCGGAGCGTGGGAACGACGGGGAGGTCCGGCGCTGCCTGGAATTCATCTGGAACGATGTCATCCCTCGCCTCGACCGCACCACTGACGAGATCACGAACACCCTGCGCGGCCTCTCGGGCCGGTTCGTCCCTGCCGGGCCGAGCGGGGCGCCGACGCGGGGGATGGCGCGCATCCTGCCGACCGG
>JBKOZB010000028.1:0-4837 GCA_046744225.1 Planctomycetota bacterium
GGTGGAGTTGGGCCTCGCGTGCCACGGCGCGGTCGAGCATGGTCTTGTAGTAAGCGGCCTGCCGCCAGGGCTCGAACTCCTGGGCCAGCCGCGGGCAGACTGGGCACGGCCCTTGGGGGATGGGGGGAGCCGAACAGGTCGAGGACTCATCGTGCCGGTCCAGGAGAGAGACCGGAGCGGCATCAAGCCAGGAAGTCGGGGGCTGCTCCGCAGGCATGTCGCCCGTTGTAGTCGCGGATGGGTGGGAAAGCCAGAGAGCCGGATGGGTTTACCGAATCTTTACATAGCCGAGCGAGCCACCGATTCGCACAACTCCTTTATTACTAAGAGTTTGCGGCGACTCCGGGCTGCCAACTGCGTAACTCCTATCGCCATCTGGCATCCCCCTCGCACGCCGCGCGCCGGGCCCGTCGTCACCGGAAGCTTTCCTGGTCGGTCGGGAACCGCCCTGCGGCGACGTCGGCGATGTAAGCGGCGGCAGCCTGGCGGACGGCCTGGCCCAGCTCGGCGTAACGGCGGACGAACTTGGGGCGGAAGCCCTCGAAGAGGCCGAGCAGGTCCGGGGTGACGAGCACTTGGCCATCGCAGTGCGGCCCGGCGCCGATGCCGATGGTCGGGATCGGCAGCTCGGTCGTGATCCGGGCGGCCACGTCGAGCGGCACGCATTCGAGGACCAGGGCGAACGCCCCGGCGTCGGCCACGGCGCGCGCATCGGCGGCGATCTCGTCGCCGTCGCGCTGGACCTTGAACCCGCCGAGCCCGCGGACCGACTGTGGAGTCAGGCCGACGTGCCCCATGACCGGGATGCCGGCCTCGACCAGCGTCCGGATCGCCGCAGCCGACCGCCGTCCCCCTTCGAGCTTGACGGCCTGGCACTGGGTCTCCTTGAGGAACCGGCCAGCCGACAGGATCGCCCGCTCGATCGATACCTGATAGCTGAGGAAGGGCAGATCGGCCACAACCAGGGCTCGCCGCGCGGCCCGCGCGACCATCTCGGCGTGGTAGACCATCTGGTCGAGCGTGACGCGCAGGGTCGTGTCGTGCCCCTGGATGACCGTGCCGAGCGAGTCGCCGACGAGCAGGCTATCGACCCCGGCGTCGTCGAGGAGTCGGGCGATCGTGTAGTCGTAGGCGGTCAGGACGCTGATCTTGCGCCCTTGCTGCTTCCAGCGGGCGAAGTCGGGGGGCGTCACGGGGGATTCAGCGGGTGCCATCCGGGGATCTCGGCAGATCGGTCAGGATCGCGATCAACACGCCGTCGCGGTCCACAACGACGTTGTAGCGGTGATGGATCGCTTCGTGCAAGGCCAGACGCGCCGGGTCGGCGCCGACGTCGGCGACAAACCGGGCACCTCGGGCGCGGTAGAACTCGACGAGAGCCAGGGGCTCGTTGCCGTCGAGCGAGCCGCCCCACTCGCCGGCCGCCCGGCGCGCGGCGGCGGGAGAGAACTCGAGCCGGCCGCCACGCCGGTCGGCCGCGTACAGGAGTGCCTCGGGCGCGACGAGCCAGGCGTCGCGCGGGACCAACGCGCGGACCGCCCGCGCCGCCTCGGGGAGCGCCGTCCACTCGAGGGGCGTCCGCCAGGTCGAGAGCGACTGGAGCAGCGAGAGCCCGAGCAAGCCGACGCCCACCGCGATTGCCGCGCCGGGGCTTCGCGTCCTCAGCCTGGTCAGCGCTCGCGACACCCCGACAGCTGCGATCGGGGCGAGCGCGAGCCAGTAATACTCATGGTGAAGCTTGCCGGCCAGGAGCATCAGCGCGGCGAGCGCCGAGCCGCCCCAGACGCGCCAGAGGCGGTCGCCGCCGGAGGGCCAGAAGACGCCAAGGAGCGCCAGGCCGAACCCGGGCGGTGTGAACGCCCGGACGATCAGGGACCGACCGATGAGCGCGAGCGTCTCGGTGCGCCCGAGCGCGCACGGCCCGAGGGCTCGGAGCCAGAGCGCGCCGTTGTCGGCCGAGGCCCGCGAGCCAATCCCTTGCCCGAGCAAGTGCGCCGCGTGGACGTACCAGAGCAAGGCGGGCGCGAGCGTCGCCACCGCCAACGCAACCTTCCACCTCCGAGGGGGCCGAACAATGCAGGCGACAAGCGGGACAAGCACGTAGGCGGCGACGACCTTCACCGCCAGCCCGGTCGCAAGCAAGACCGCTCCGAGCGCGAGCCAGGCGCGGCCGCGCCCCGAGTCATGCTCGTCCCAGCACCGCAGGGCCGCGACCAAAGCGCCGAGCATTAGGGCATCGGGCTGAAACGCTCGGCCATAGCGGAGCGTCAGCGGGAAGGTCGCGAATGCGGCGACGGCCAGGAACGCCACACCCACTCCCTCGCGGCGCCGGGCGAGGCCGAACAGTCCCCAGGCGGCCAGCACCATCGCCAAGGCCGAGGTCAGCCGCCCTGTCGGTTCCAGACCCAGGCCCGTCCACCTCCTCAGCCCGACGACCGCCACGGCGTAGACCGGCGGCTCGACCAGGAAGAGGTTCGGGAACGGTCCCGTCTCCAACTGCGGCTGGAGGAACGGTGAACCCCGGTCGAGGTTCCGCGCGACCATCGCCGTCGGCACCTGCCGGCCCACGTAGTTTTCCACGATCGGCTGGTCGGTCCGGACCGCGCGCAGGAGGAAGGTCAACCACAGCAGGCCGGCCAGGACGACCGTTTCGCGAGCGACGTGCAGAGGCGGCCTCCTTGTTCGTGGTTCGTGAATCCCTTCCCACCCGTCGCGAATCGTAGCGACAGCCCGAAGCCGAGGTCAAGCGGAGTCGCCCAGGCTCAGGGCAATTCAATATCGCCTCACAGAATCGACGTTAAGCGAAAAAAACCTTTGCTTTGCAGCTGTCGAAATGTCAGGATTAGGAGATCAGCCCCATTTTCCTTTCTCAGACCGTCCGCGTGACTTCATGATTGGATGCTCTTCCCATGGTTGCGCGACGGCATTAGGCGCGGGAGACGCGAAATGCAAGTTCGTGACGTCCTCAAGACCAAGGGTGGCCGTGTCATCACGATTGAGACCGAGGCGACCGTGGCTGAAGCCATTGCGCGGCTGGTCCTGAACAATATCGGCTCCTTGCCCGTGGTCGATGACGAGGGCCACCTGCAAGGAGTCTTCAGCGAGCGCGACGTCTTACGGGGGATTCATACCCGGGGCGCGGGGTTCTGCCGGGTCCGCGTCGCCGATGTCATGACGCCCGACCCTGTGACCTGCAGTTACGACGATAACGTGCACGACGTGATGGGCTGGATGACCGAGCGGCGGATCGCCAAGGTCCCCGTCTTGAACAACGGCAAGCTTGTCGGTGTCATCTCCGTCGGCGACGTCATCAAGTTCCTCTACGAGCGAGTCGACTCGGAAAACCGGCACCTGATGGAGTACATTCACGGGACGATGTGAAAAACACCGGGGGACCGCGTCGAACGAGTGGTCCCCCGGATCGGACAGGAAGAATTTCGCCTACTGGGACCAGCTCGTCGGCGAGCGGTCCCAGCGGTGTGCCTTGAGGCTCTTGAGCAGCCAGGGTTCGAATGGCTGGCCGTCGCTGACGCCCAGGTTCGCCTCGACGTGTTTGATTTTGCGCATGCCGGGGATGATCGTCGAGACGGTCGGCTCGGCCAGGATCCAGCGCAGGGCGATCTCGGGCATTGTCATCTCCTTGGGCACCAGCGGCCGGAGCGCCTCGGCCCGATCGACGCTCGCCGCGAGGTTCTCCCGGATGAAGTAGCCGTTGCGCCAGTCCCCCTCCGGCCAGCGCGTCTCTTTGGTGAGCGTGCCGGTGAGCGTCCCCTCGTCGAACGGCACCCGCGCGATCACGCCGATGTTCAACTCGCGGCAGAGCGGGAACAGCGCGTCCTCGGGCGCCTGGTCGAAGATGTTGTAGATGACCTGGACCGCGTCGATCTGGCCCGTTCGCAGGGTTTCGAGCACGTTGTCCGGCTCCCAGCGGTTGACGCTGATGCCGACGGCTTGGATGAGCTTCTGGCGCTTCAGATCGTCCATGGCGCGCTGCCAGCGCTCGTCGTGCGCCCAGGCGTCTTCCCAGACGTGGAACTGGAGCAGATCGATCTGCGGCAGGCCGAGGTTGGCCAGGCTCTTCTCGGCGTACTCCTTGATATGGTCGGGGGGGAAGCATTCGTCGAGCGTGAACCCGCGCCGGGAGGGCCAGGTGAAGTTCTTGAGCGGGATCTTGGTCGCGGTGTAGAGCCGCCGCCCGGGATAAATCCGCACGAGCTTGCCGAGCAAGCGCTCGGAGTGCCCCTCGCCATAGCCCCAGGCCGTATCGAAGAAGTTGCACCCCAGCTCGACTGCGCGCTGGAGCGAGCCGATCGACTCAGTGTCGTCGGAGCCGGTCCAGCCCGCCAACCCCCGCATGCCATAGCCGATCTCGCTGACCCGCCAGCCGGTCCGGCCCAGGGTTCGGAATTGCATCGTTCGTCCTCGGCGAAGGATTCGAAACGAATCCCGCGCGGGCGGAATCTCCGCGCGGGTGTCGATCAAGGCTAACCGTCGGCCGAGCTCAGGACAACAGCCGGGCGGATGGCCCTGATGAGCACACGCTCATTTCGCCGCCGGCGCGTCCTTTTCCTCCTCGACGCTCTGGGGCCGGTACCACCCCCATGAACCGTGATGAGGGTATAGAGGCTTGAAAAAGGGCGGGCCCATCAGGCATATCCCTCCGGACTGGAGACCAATCCACATCCGGGGAATACCGCCGATGGACCCGCACGCCCAAGTCTGCCCCAACCCCGACTGCCCCGCACGCGGGCAGGGCGGACGGGGCAACCTCCGCGGGCACTGCCGCAACACGCGGCGTTCTCGTGGGACGACGTGTGACCGGACTTGCGCCGCTCCC
>JBKOZB010000342.1:0-4607 GCA_046744225.1 Planctomycetota bacterium
TGGGGGCCGGACGGCGCGGCCGGGCCCCGGTCGGCCCGACGGGCCCGTGCTCGGGCTCCAGGCCAATGATCTCGCGCGTCGGCGGGGGCTCGACGGGCAGGGGCGCGGGGGGCTTCGGCCGACGCGGCGCGGGGGGCGGTCCCGCCGGGCGAGGCCCGGCGGCGCGAGGGGCGACCGGAGCACGCTGCGGGCCGCGCGGCGGAGGCGCGGCACCCCCGCCGGTTCCCGACCGGCGTGGCGCGGGCCGACCGGCGACCGGGCCGCCCGACCTGCGAGGACGCGGCCCTTCGGACGCCTCGGCCCCCTCCAGAGGACGCGACCGGCCTCGTGCCGGGGCGCGCGGCGGCTTCCGCTCGCGGAACCGCGCGGGCGAGACATCGATACCCGCCGCGACCTTGCGGAGCAGGTCCACTTCGCCGGCAGTCAGCGGGCGGTACTCGCCCGGCTGCAACCCTTTGAGCGTGATCGGGCCGACCGCGATCCGGGTCAGGGTCATGACCTTGTGCCCGAGCTTGGCCAGCATCCGGCGCACCTCGCGGTTCTTCCCCTCGGCCAGGACCATCTCCAGGATGGTCGCCTGCCCCATTCGCCCGACCACACGCACGCGCTTGGCGCGCACTTTCCCCTCGGCCAGCCAGACCCCCTCGGTCAACTGGTCCAGCACCTCGCGCTCGGGCGTGCCGGCGACGACGGCCCGGTAGAGTTTCTCGACGCCGAACTTCGGGTGCGCCAGGCGGTTGGCCAGCTCACCGTCGTTGGTCAGGAGCATCAGCCCGGTGCTCATCTCGTCGAGCCGGCCGATGGAGTAGACCCGCTGGGGGATCTCGGGCAAGAGATCGACGACGCGAGGTCGGCCGGCGGGGTCCCGGTTGGTCGAGACGTACCCCTTCGGCTTCGAGACGGCGAAGTAGACCAGCCGCTCGGGCTGGATGCGCTGGCCATCGACGGCGACCTTGGCGCGGGTGGGGTCTACGCGCGTCCCGAGCTCGCGGACGACCCGACCATCGACGGTGACACGCCCCTGGAGGATCAGCTCCTCGCAGGCGCGTCGCGAGCCGACCCCGGCGTGCGCGAGGATCTTCTGGAGCCGCTCGGGGCCGTGGGGCTCGTCGGGCGGCGAGGGGTTCCTTGGGACGTTCGCCTGGGGACGCCGCGCGGGCCTGCCCGGCCTGGGCCGGGAGTGGGTCCGGGGGCCAGACCCGCGGGCGGGGACATGTCCCTCCCGGCGCGGGGGACGGCGATCGGCCATGACAATGCGGTCCTGAAACGACGCCTCGCCTCAAGCGAGGCGCAAAAAAACACGAACGCACCGGGCGTTCCTCAATAATCCATCCTATCCCGGCCCGGCCCGATTTGTCCAGCCGCCGCGCGGCACGATCAGGGCTTTTGGAGGACCTTCCCCTCCTCTCCCAGACAAGGAAGACCGCGCCTGGTTGGCCGAGGCCGAGCGTCCGCATACCCCGGAATTTGAAACCTTCACACCGTGCCACGCGGACGTTCGGCCCCGGCGAACCAGACAGGGAATATCGCACGCCCGACGCGCCGCCACCACGCCTGCGCGGGGGTTGACACGGCGGGGGGATCTGCCCGACGATGCCCAGAGCCAACGGTCCTGATTCGTTCCCGAAGCGTGAGGTTTCCTCCATGGCTCAGACCTTGACAGCACGCACCCCGACGCCGACGATCCGCCAGACGCGCCTCCTGATCGAGAACCAGTGGGTCGATCCGGTCGAGGGGGGGAGCTTCGAGACGTACAACCCGGCCACGGGCGAGGCGATCGCGCGGGTCGCCTCCGGCACGGCCGCCGACGTGGACAAGGCGGTCAAGGCCGCGCGCCGAGCCCTGGAGCACGGCCCCTGGGGCACGATGGACGCGGCCGAGCGGGGCCGGCTGATGGACGAGCTGGCCGACCGCGTCGAGCGGCACTCGGCCGAGTTGGCCGCGCTCGAGTCGCTCAACGGCGGCAAGACGATCGGCGACTCGCAAGGCGACTTGGTAGGCGTCGTCAACACGCTCCGCTACTACGCCGGTTGGGCCGACAAGATCGAGGGGCGCACCGTCCCGGTCCGCGGCAACTTCCTCTCGTACACCTTGCGGCAGCCGGTCGGGGTGGTCGGCCAGATCATCCCCTGGAACTTCCCGCTCTTGATGCTCGCCTGGAAGTGGGGCCCCGCGCTCGCCTGCGGCAACACGATCGTGATGAAGCCGGCCGAGCAGACCCCCTTGACCGCGCTCCGGCTCGGCGAGCTGGCGATCGAGGCGGGCTTCCCGGCGGGCGTCATCAACCTGATCAACGGCGCCGGCGAGACCGCCGGCGCCGCGCTCGTGGCGCACCCCGACGTGGACAAGATCGCCTTCACCGGCCACGTCGACACGGCCAAGATCATCCAGCGCCAGGCGGCCGAGACCCTCAAGCGCACCACCTTCGAGCTGGGCGGCAAGAGCCCGAACGTCATCTTCGCCGACGCCGACCTCGACACCGCCGTCGCCGGCGCCTTCCACGCCATCTACTTCCATGGCGGCCAGTGCTGCACCGCCGGCAGCCGCCTGTTCGTCGAAAAGCGGATCCACCAGGAATTCGTCGCGCGCCTCGCCGAGAAGGCCAAGGCGCGTGTCCTCGGCGACCCGCTCGACCCGAACACCGAGCAGGGGCCACAGGTCTCGCAGGAGCAGCTCGACAAGATCTTCCACTACGTCGATCTCGGCAAGAAGCAAGGGGCGACGCTGCTGGCCGGCGGCGAGCGCGTCGGCGACCGGGGCTTCTTCGTCGAGCCGACGATCTTCGACAACGTCAAGGACGACATGGCGATCGCTCGTGACGAGATCTTCGGACCCGTCGTCAGCGTCCTGCCGTTCCAGCAGGTCGACGAGGTGATCGACCGGGCCAACCGGACCAATTATGGCCTGGCCGCCGCCATCTGGACCAAGGACATCGACAAGGCCCACCTGTTCGCCAAGAAGGTCAAGGCGGGGACCGTCTGGGTCAACTGCTACAACGTCGTCGATCCGACCACGCCGTTCGGCGGCTTCAAGATGTCGGGCCAGGGCCGCGAGAACGGAGAGGCCGCCCTGGAACACTACACCGAGCTGAAGACCATCACGGTTAAGCTCGGCTGAGCCGGTACGATCTTCCCTCGAGGCCGGGGACGATCTCAATCCCCGGCCTCGCAGTTGAAAGAAATTTTCAAATATAGAAATATAAAAATTCATAGATTTGACTGCCGCCCCGATCTAAGAGTTGAACATGATCTGGTCGCGATGGCCCGATTCAAGCTGAACCCGCCACTGTGGACCACCCTTGGCTTCGAGCAAACCAGGAATTCCCCCGATGAAGTCTTCGCCCTCCGCGTCTCAAGACGAGCTGACTGAACAGGAAAGTGACCGGGAGTTCTGGGTCCAGCTCAAGATCACGGTTTTCACGGTCTCGGCCGGCATGGTCGGGGTCTGTCTCACGACGATCGGCCTGATCCAGGTCATCAAGAACCTTTCCAGGTTCACGACGGTGTGTGACACCCTGCTGGTCCTGGATGCGTTGCTTTTCCTGATTTCCGCGATTTCCAGTTACTTCGCCTTGCGGCTCCATTTTCGCTGGAAATGGAAAGTCTTCATGCGAGTTGCGGAGTTGGCGATTAGCATCGGAATGGCCCTGATGGTCCTGATCTGCGCGATTCTCGTCAGGGCTCTCGCGTAAGGATATTTTGATAATATCATAATATATAAATATTAAATATTTCAAATTTATATAGTGAAGCCTCCGACCTGCGTTGCGATCAAACGGGAAACGACGGATCGCGGTGGATGCGTTGTCGGGGAGGATTCATGAAGCTTCGCCTTGCGGCCGCACTCGTCCTGATGGTGGGAGGTTCAATGGAGTCGACCGCGGCAGAGCCAGCGGCCGAAGGCCCGAAGCCGGGGCGCCGGGCGGTCGATGCGGCGGCGGTGGCGCGGCTGCCACACCCGGGGACGGTCGTGCCGGGGGCGTTCGCGTTCACGCCCGACGGCCGGGCCCTGACGTACCTCAAGTCGGAGTCGGCGAGCTTGAGCCGGGTCCTCTGGCGCGTCGAGGTTTCTGAGGGAAAGCCGAGGGTTATCGCGCGCCCGCCGGGCGGCGGGGACACCGAGGCGAACTTCTCCGAGGCCGAGAAGCTCCGCCGCGAGCGGCAGCGGCTCCGCGAGACTGGCATCACCCAGGTCGTCCGCGCCGAGGAGGCCGATGTCGCCGTCATCCCACTCCAGGGCGACCTGTTCCTTCAGCGCGGCGACGGCCCGCTCGAACGGCTCACCGAGACCCCCAGCCCCGAGATCGACCCCAGGCTTTCGCGCGACGGCACCAGGGTCGCCTTCGTCCGCGACGACGAGTTGCACGTCCTCGACCTGTCCTCGAAAAAAGAGACCCAACTGAGCCGAGGGGCGCGAGAGGGCCTGACGCACGCCCTGGCCGAGTTCATCGCGCAGGAGGAGATGGACCGATCGTCGGGCTACTGGTGGTCGCCTGACGGTGCGAAGATCGCCTATCAGGAGACCGACGAGCGGCACATCCCCCTTTACTCGATCGTCCACCAGGGGGACGAACGCGTCTCGGTTGAGACGCATCGGTATCCCTTCGC
>JBKOZB010000265.1:0-3405 GCA_046744225.1 Planctomycetota bacterium
GTGATTTTGTGGGACACAAACCGGGTTTTGCTTGGGGTGGCGCCTACTTAATCGGGCAAAAAACCTGACTGGTATTATTTTTTGGGCCGAATTCAGGCGCCCCCACCCGGAAATCAAAATGACCCTATCCACCAGGAAGCCCCCATGAGCCACTGGCTTCTTTCCTCCCAGAACTGGGGCCCCGGTTCCGGGAGGCCGAGATGCTCAGGAATTGAAAAAGAACAGGGAGCGACCACCCCGAAATCCGAGCGCCAGTTCTGGCAGGCGGCACACGGTGACTTGGGCCACCCGCGATGTCCCGACCCGAGAGCAGCGACCCCCAGATCGGGGCGCTCGTCCGGGGGAGCGGGGCCGGCACGAACAGTTCGACCTCCCTATGGATATCATCCCCATGGCGCGGCGGTCGGACCACCGATTCCGCGCGAGAACGATCGCTTTTGCACCTGCCTCTGGGCCTCGGGCCCGGGGGAGGACAGGACCTGTGCTTCGCCCGGGAGCGTGGGAACGAGAGTGAGCTTCCTCACAAGTGGATCGAATCGGTGGGCTCAACTCAGGTTCGCCGTTGCACCGGGCGTGCGCGTGTCGGTGCGCGCGGGAAACGCGTACCGGGCCGACCGATGCTTGACGTCCCCGGGCGCAGGGCCGAGAATCAGGTTTCGAGGAGCGACGACGCGACCGAAGAATCCTACCCCAGACAGCGGCGCGACATCGCCCGGCGGCTCTCGCTCTCGACGAAGGACCTTTCTGCATGAGTCATTGCGTTCACACCCGATGGTTTCGAGTGGCCCTGGCGGGCTGCGTGCTGGCCCTGGTTCGCGGCCCGGTCCGGGCGGAGGAGCGGAGCCCGAGTCCGGCGGAGGTGCGGCTGAAGTCGGACGTGTCGTACCTGGCCGACGACGCCCGCGAAGGCCGGGCGCCGGGGACCGCGGGGATCGAGGCGGCGGCCGACTACATCGCCGCGGCGTTCAAGGACGCGGGACTCAAGCCGGCCGAGGGAGCGAACGGCTATTTCCAGATCTTCACGCTCGGCGGCCATCCGAAGCTCAAGGAGGCGTCCGAGATGGTCCTGAGCGGGCCGGAGGGGAAGACACTCAAGGGTGAGCTGAAGGCCGACTTCTCGCCCCTGGCGATCGGCTCGGGGGCGGCGCTCGACCGCGTCCCGATCGTCTTCGCCGGGTACGGGATCACGGCCAGGCACGAGGCCAAGAAGCTCGACTACGACGACTACGACGGCCAGGATGTCAAGGGGAAGGCCGTCCTGATCATCCGCCGCGAGCCGCAGCAGGAACGCGAGGATAGCCCGTTCGACGGCAGGCGGAACAGCGACTTCGCCACCTTTCAGCACAAGGCGACCAACGCCTTCCAGCACGGCGCGGCGGCCGTGATGCTCGTCAACGACCTGGCCGGGCTCAAGGACGGTAAGGACGAGCTGCTCCCCTTCGCGGCCGGCGGCACGGAGAAGAACTCGGACCTCCCGTTCGTCATGGTCAGCCGGGCCTTCGCCGACAAACTGCTCGCCGACGCCGGCCAGCCGTCGCTTGAGGAGCTGGAGAAGCAGATCGACGAGAACCTCAAGCCCCGCTCGCGCGAGCTGAAGGGCTGGTTGATCCGGCTCCAGTACGACATCGAGCGCACGCCGATCGAGACGAAGAACGTGATCGGCGTGCTGGAAGGGGCGGGACCGCGGGCCGACGAGACGATCATCGTCGGGGCCCATTACGACCACCTTGGGCGCGGCGGTTTGCTCTCGGGCTCGCTCGCCTTCCTGTCGAAGGACATCCATAACGGGGCCGACGACAACGCGTCGGGGACCGCGATGGTCCTGGAGATGGCCCGACGCCTGGCGCGCCGGCCCGACCCGCTCCCGCGGCGGGTGGTCTTCATGGCGTTCTCGGGCGAGGAGCGCGGGCTCTTGGGCTCGGAGCATTACGTCGAGCATCCCCTGTATCCCCTCAAGTCCACGATCATGATGGTCAACTTCGACATGGTCGGCCGGCTCAACGGCGAGAACGAGCTGACGGTCTACGGCACCGGGACGAGCCCAGGGTTTGACACCCTGGTCGAGGCCCTAGGCAAGTCGTCGGGCTTCACCATCAAGAAGATCGCCGATGGGTACGGGCCGAGCGACCAGCAATCGTTCTACATCAAGGGCATCCCCGTCCTGTTCGCCTTCACCGGCACGCACCGCGACTACCACCGGCCGAGCGACGACACCGAGCGGATCAACTTCCCGGGCATGGCGCGGATCGCCGACCTCGCCGAGCTGCTCCTGCTCGACGTGATCCGCCGCCCGGAGCGCCCGGCGTTCGTCAAAGTCGAGCGGCAGGGTCGCCGGCACGACCTAGGACGGGCCGGGCTCTCGGTCTACCTCGGCTCGATCCCGTCGTACAACGAGGACACCAAAGGGGTCCAGCTCTCGGACGTCCGCAAGGACAGTCCCGCCGAGAAGGCGGGCCTGAAAGGGGGCGACATCATCGTCAAGTTCGGCGGCAAGCCGGTCATGACGATCTATGACTACACCGAGAGCCTGGGCCGCTACAAGCCGGATGACCAGGTCGAGGTCGTCGTCCAGCGCAACGGCAAGGAGGTGACGCTCCAGGTCACGCTGGGCCAGCGGCCGTCCGAATAAAGACGAAATCCGAAATCCTCTTGAGTCCTGGATGGCAAATGGCAGATGCCGGATGACAGATCTCGGGGGGATATGGGCCCTTTGTCATTTGCCATGTCCCATGGGCCATGCCGGATTCAGTAATCCACATGAGCGCCGCGTGCCGAAGCCTCTGGTTGATACTGCTGGGGGCGTCCCTCGGCCTGTTCGGCTGCGCGCGGGTCGGCGGTGAGGATCTGATCATCGCATCGAGCTGGCCGCAGGCCGAGCGGGCGGTGCTGGAGGCCGGCTTCCGGCGCTGGGTGGCGACGTCGCCCGAGGCCAAGCAGAGGCCCGTCCGGATCGGCTGGGTCCTCCTGTCGCCCGGTGACGACCTGGCGCGGGTCGCACGGCGGCGGGGGCCAGTGGATCTGGTGCTCGGCGGGCCGGCGTCGAGCTATCGGCGCTTGGAGCGAGAGGGCCGGCTGATCCCGGCCGGGCGCGAGGGGCACCCGGCCTGGCTCGTCTCGCGCCGGTCACCGATCAGCCTGGCGATGAACCCGAAGATTGCGAAGGGTAGGAACGCCCTCACGTTCGACGATCCGCGGCAGGACCCGGTCTCGCTCGCCTGGGCCAAGGGGCAGCTGGGCGCGGGGACGTGGGCCGAGGGGTATGCCCGGCTGATCCGCAGCGCCGGGTCTCCGCGTCGGATCGGGCAGCAAGCCGGCGCGGCGATGGCGGCTGTCGAGCGCGGCGAGGCCGCGCTGGCCCCGGCGCTCCCGCCGCGCGGGGCGGACCGCCGCGCCCGCCTCTTGTTC
>JBKOZB010000107.1:0-3936 GCA_046744225.1 Planctomycetota bacterium
ACTTCCCCGTCACGAAGTGTTCCGGCAAGAATTTCAGGAGACCCCCAGATGAAGACGAATGGATCGGCCGTTTGGCAGGGTGGCATTAAGGACGGAAAGGGCGCTATCTCCACCCGGAGCGGTGCGCTCAAGGACTACCCCTATGGCTTCAGCAGCCGCTTCGAAGGCAAGCCCGGCACCAATCCGGAGGAGCTCATCGGTGCGGCCCACGCCGGCTGCTTCACCATGGCCCTGTCGCTGATGCTCGGAGAGGCCGGGCTGACGGCCGAGCGGATGGAGACCAGGGCCGACGTCACGCTGGAGCAGGTCCCCGACGGCTTCGCCATCACGGCCGTCCACCTGACCTTGAAGGCCAAGATCCCGGGCGCTGACCAGGCGAGATTCGAGGAGCTCGCCGCCAAGGCGAAAGCCGGTTGTCCCGTCTCCAAGCTCCTGAAGGCCGAGATCACTCTGGATACGACGCTGGAGAGTTGAGCTCTCGCCGGGTTCAGGCCTCGGCATGACGCTGGTGGCCCAGCGGACTACCAGCGTCATGCCAGGAGGCGCTGCAGCTCGTCGGTCCGATCCGTTGAGTTCCCGAGTTGCTTCAGCAGCTCCCTAGCGGTTCTGGTCGCCTCTTCCTGGGTGGAGGCCCCCATCATCGAGCCGCTCTGGACGATGGCCTCGTAGAACAACCCCTCGGTCACCGGCATGGCCAACAGGGTGCCGATCTTCGCCCCGACGGACTCGCCGAAGATCGTGACATGAGGATGAGGCCGTAGCATCACGGCGGGGGCACACGAGGTGGTTCGAACGGGCGGTGTCTCTAAAGGATGAGGTCATCAGCCGCATCCGCACGCTCGCCCCTGAGGGTATCGCTCACATCGTCGAGGTCGCGTTCGACGCGAACATCGAGGCCGATGCGGAACTCTTGGGACAGGGGGGCCTCTCTCGCCGCCTATGCGACTGGGAACCCATCACCGTCAGTGCCGTTCTGGCCGCTCGTCTTCAAGACCATCCGCGTGTTCTTCGTGGGCCGCGACGACTTCCCGTCGGAGGCGAAAGCCGCGGCGGCCCGTGACCTGAACGCCGCGCTGGGGGCATGGTGGCGTGGGTTCGAGATCGGCGAGCGATTTCCACTGTCGGCGATCGCCGCGCACGAGCACGTCGAGGATCGGAGGGGCCCGGGAATGGTGGTTGTGCTTCTTTAGGCCCAGACCACATGTTCGCACCGGCACGCTTTGATGTTCGGGTGCGTCTTTCGGGGCAGAAGGCGAACTCGCCGTCAGCGTCGGCGTGAGGGGGTCCGAAGACGAAGGGCCCCTTTTGTCACGAATCGGTGCCATACCCCTTGATGGGCCGCAACGCCCCGCCGATTCGGCTATTGACGCCTCACCCCCCGCGTGTTGGCCCGGACCCAACAATGTGACTGGTGGCGAATTCGTCTTGGGAGTCAGGAACCGCGGGTAACCCCTACCCAAGGGCCCCCAGCCTGCTCAATTTCCGTCTTGTCGAGCGCCGGCGTGAATTCGCCAACAGTATCAACAATGGGCCGGAGTTGAGATCGGCCGGAAGTATCAAGAGAATATTGTCATTTTTCTTTACAGATCTGAGGGGCGTCTGTCTGCCTAGCGGCCAGCAGGAGGGGGATTGCCCAGGCTTGGTGGATCGGGATCGGCGGAAGATGGAGCAAACTGGGATATATGCGATTTCGATGCTGGAAGCCCGCGAGGCGGCGGCCCCGGTGCCGATGATCTAGGCGATGCTGCCTTTGTCTCCAGCAGGGGCCATGGCGAAACGAGAAGAGGGGTTCCTGCCGAGGGGAAGGGCATATCCTATATGATGAAATGATATGTTAAATTCGTGTGAAAAATAGGACTTTCAAGGATTTCGGCCGCGGATGCCGCAGCCCGATGCAAGGCAGAGAGTTAGGCGATCCGGCAGAGCAGGGAGTGAGGCAATCCGGCCTCTCCGTCAGGCTCACAAGTTTTTGAGAGAATGCACATTAGAGCAACGTACCCCCCAGATCCCGGAAGCCGCCGGCCAGGGGGGCAGCCCGACGAGACACGGCGCGTCGGCGCGGGCTTTGCCTGGAGTGGGGGTGGACTCTCCGCCGGGCCGCATCCACGGCCCGGCACCGTCGGGACCCTGAGGAAGAAGGAAGATCGACGATGTCCCCGCTGTTCAGCCTGCCTTTCTTGCTGCCGACGCTCTCCATGCTCCAGATGATGTCGCTCTGCGCCCCGTTACTCGGCCCGCCCGGTGGGGCCGTCCGGGACAGCTTCCTGAGCGATCGGGACTGAGCCCTCGCGCCGTCACCTGTCCCGCCCCCGGTAGCGCGGCCCGGCCGGAGCAATCAGCGACGCGGCCCGGAGCTGCACCGATCCTCCCCCGTACCGACTGAACCACCCTTGTTCGCTTCGGAGGAGCAAGACCCATGACAACCCACAGCGCGGGTCCCGCGACGCTGGAACTGGAAGTGCCGAACTACAAACCGCGGGTCGATCGCGTCCTGGAATCCAAGCATAAATTCGTGCTCTACACGCCCGAGATCGTCGAGTTCGAGTACGCCGGCCAGAGGGCCCGGCTGGTGCTGCCGATCGACTGCCCGGCCTGCGACTTCCTGGTGACAGCCGCCGCCGATGACTGGCTGTTCCTGATCGGACGCCAGCGTGAGCCGCAGGATGACCGGAGCAGCCGCGGAGCGATCGTGATCGCCCGGCGGCGCGAGGGTGACCTGTACGTGACCGAACTCTGGCATGAGACCCATGATTCATTCCTGATGAGATCTGGCCTGGAGTCGGCCCCGTGGCGGACCAGGAGGTTCCGCTGAGAGCGGGACCCCGGCTCCCCCCGGGCGACATCGCCGGCCCCGTCCCGGCGCTGGTCCTCCGCCCTCGGCCCCGTCCCGAGCGGGCCGAGGGCCCGGCCGGTCCGACCTGGACCCGGGCCCGCTCCAGGACCCGCGCGATCTGGGTTGCCTTCCCCGGCTTCCCCCGCCGGATGGTGGGACCGCCCTGATTCAACTTCGCGGCGCTCTGGCACAGGGACAGCCCCCCGGCTCGCACCGGGGCCACCATCGGGGCCGGGTCGGCGGGGCGAATTGCCGTCCCCCTTGAGGAGGTTCAGGACTGGGACCTGAGTCCAAGCCTTCCCTCGGTGGGTCGCATGGCCTTCGGCGTTCAACTGGTCGGCGATGGCCCGCAAGACCATGCCGCCCGCCCTCATCTCCCGGACCCTGGGGGCGATCCAGCCGTTCCTGCTCGTATCCGACCTCTCCTGACAAGAGTTTCCGAAAAGCACGATGCGGCGAGGCTGGAAATCAAGCCTCGCCGGCTCGTCTCGTCGGCTTGGCCGCGAAATTCCGTTTCATCGGCCGACCGAAGGATCCACAACCTACTTTCTTTATTTCTCTTATTCCTATGTCCCTCCTCGACCAGATCGAGCAGAATCCCCTCCTCCTCGACTCCGAAGAGGTGCGCGCGCAAGTGCGCGACTTCCCTGAGTTGGACTACAACAAAGCATGGGACCTCTACCTGCGGAGCAAGGCTCATCAGACCACGGCGGCGAAGGTCCTGAAGACTGGTCCCCCCAAGCCCTTATTTCTCCTGCCTGGGCTGGTGGTGCTGAATGTCCTTCAATGGTGGCAAGTGATGACGTGCCTTGTGTACGCCGCGTGGACGCAGGACAAGGAAGCCACACGTCGGGTCCTGCGTGGGATCTTTGCAGAGCGGGACGAGGCGGACGACTACCTGGCTGAGCACCACGGCGGCTCGTGGATCGCCTCGCTGTCGTGGTGGAAGCTCCCGTGGAAATAAGGACAGCTATCGGGTCGCCATCCAACGGGCTTGTCGTCGGGCCGGCGTGCCAGTCTGGACGCCTTTGCAGCTTCGTCACACGGCAGCGACGATGATCCGGTCCAGATTCGGTCTGGAGGCCGCTCAGACGGTCTTGGGG
>JBKOZB010000250.1:0-4394 GCA_046744225.1 Planctomycetota bacterium
TGTCGCCCAGCGCGCCGACCGGCCCGAGCGCCACAGGCGTGTTGGAGGTGCTCGGCAGGGCGCGGGCCGACGCGACGTGGTGGGCCGCCAATCCCGCGACCACGCCGCCACTCAAGACCACTCGTTCTTCGAGGGTCTCACTCACGATCGGACGAAACGAACGTCGTTTCCCCATACAGGAATCCCTTCGATCGGCGACCGTCTGCACGGGTTGTGCCGGCGGGTACGGACAGGGGGGAGCCGAGCGCCTCGGGAGGCCCGGCCGGTCGGACGATCCGGAGAACCGGCCCGGACCAGTGCGACACCATCAAAGATATTCCGTGAAATCGTATCGACCACAGAAAAATGGAGAGTTTGGTCAAAGATTGGGAGAATCGCCCGGCCGGGTCCAGTTGGTCGTCTCGAAAGGGGGTCTCCGCGGATGTCGCGAATGACCGGGTGGAGGGGACGGGGCGGTAGGACAAGGGCAACAACGATTTTAAGAAGTCTCTCATGGGACACGCGGGACATCCCATGAAGTTTTATGTCAAGCTGGCAGTTTGGGGGGCGAATGGGGCAAGCAGATGAACTGCGAAGGGTCTCTTTTGGACGAATGCGCAGGGCTGGCGCGGGACCGACGATGCTTCTGACCTTGATATTCAGGAGTTTGCTCCCCTAAAGTGAATGTTCCGAGCCGGGCCTCTCCCCTCGGGTCGGACACCGACGGGACCCTGGCGACCAGTGGAGGATCGAACGATGCTACCGAGACTGCGGACCATGCTCCTGGCGGGTGTCGTGGCGCTGGGAGGTCTGCTGGGGACCGGCGCGGGCGTCGCCAAGGCCCAGGTTTTCATCAACACCCCCGGCTTCTCCCTCGGCTTAGGCGTCCCCGGGGGTTTCTACCCCGGCTTCGGTGTCTACCCTGGCTATGGCCTTGCACCCGTCTATGGCGCCTACCCCGTCGTACCGGCATACCCCTACGTATATCGCCCCGGCTTCTACTACGGCCCCCGGCCCTACGGGCCCTATTATGGAAGCTGGTACGGCTACCGGCGTTGGTGAGCATCGGGCCGGGCGTGGTCAAGACTGACGAGCGAGGTCCTCGGGAAAGAAGCCGGGGCCCCGCTCATGTTTTGTGTCGCGAGTGGGCGTCGTGCCCAACTTCTCCTCAAAGCGGATCGTCGCCCCAGGTCTTGCGGTGCTCGACCTCTCGGTCGTGCCGCGCCAGGAGGAACCGCGCGGCTTGGGTGTCGCCCTGGAGCGCCGCCGAGTAGAGGAGGGCGTAGAGGTTCTCGGCCCGGACCTGCTCGACATGCTCGAGCGCCCGGCGGAAGCTCGGATTCTGCGCCAACGTTCGCTTCAGCGCCCGCTCGCTCACCTTCAACTGGGCGCACGCCATCATGCGGCCCAACCCGTCGTGGACGAGCCGAAGGAACTCGATCTGCTGGTGACGGTCGATCACCCGGGGCTCCGGTCTTGAATCCATGGGGGACGGGTGGGGTTGCCACGCCTGATCGTCACCGTCGAATCGGAATCGCATGGGAACCCTCCCGAGTGGCGATGGACCGCCGTCTCAAGTCGCTCGTCGCTCGACCCGGCGGGGTGGGGTGGGGGGATGACACGAGCCGGCCAACGTGGCCAGCCGGTAGGGAACGCGCTCTGGACACTCCACAATAGGCTACGTTCCGGGTTCCGATCGTGGTAAAAATGAATCGCCACAACACTTTGCGTAATCAAATGTTCTGCAATATAGGTCAAGAAATCGGGGAATTTGGGACAGAAATAGTCCAATTTTGAGGCGGGCGGGTGGCCTGCCCCGGAGTGCTAACCCCGTCCGTTCCTGCCCACGACGACGGGGGCAGGCCACCTGGCCACCTGACCGTCGCGGGCCGGTCGGGAGCCGCATCGATCAGTTTGCCATTATCCCTTCACTGGCCCCGTCACCTCCCGGGGCGACTCGATCGGATGGTCGTGGGGGTCGATGATCGGGCCGGTGGCCATCGGGACGTGCAGGCCCTGGGCGTAGTGGATCGCGGCCGGCGTGGTGATGCCGCCCGAGAGAATCGCTTGGAGCGTCTGGTTCACGGTCCAGTCCACGTCCGTGACCGACTCCTCCGGCACGAACAGCGTGAAACCGGCCGGCGGCATGACGCCGGTCAAGACGCAAACGCAGAGGATCGTCTTGTCCGTCGTCGCGTCCCGCAGCGAGTTGGTCACGAACGCCAGAGCCTTCATGCCGGGGTGGGGGAACTCGACCAGCACTACCCGCTGGAACCGCTTGTTCTGCACCTGGCTGCCCAGCGACTCGAACACGTTGTTCAAGGCCTTGTAGATCGTCGTGACAACCGGCACGCGCGACATCACCCAGTCCACGGCGCGGGCGAACGATGAGCGGACCAAGAGGCCCAGGAAATAGAGCAACCCGAGCACCAGCGCGATCGAGATCACCGGCGTGACAACGTTCCACCAAGGCGAATCGAGCGTGAACCCCCCGTCCTGGAGGACCCTCCGGACCAGGTTGGCCGTCGGGTCGAGGACGATCGCCTTGAACGTCGAATAGAGCCAGTAGACGATCCAGAACGTCAGGGCGATCGGCAGCGCGAGGATCAGCCCGCTGAGGATCCGTTTCTGGATCGCCCTGAGCAGGGCGTGGAGCGGTCCCACCTCGTCCCGGTGCGGTTGCGGCGGCGGATCGGGCATCGTCGGGGGGGTGATCGGGGACACCATGCGTCTCGGCTCCAATCCAGGCGTGGTCAAGGGAGTCGGCTCCCCCCATTATACGATGTCGGGGGGGCTTTTTCGCGACGCGGCGGCCCGGCGGGGCACCTGGTCCTCGGGGCGCCGAGGCGGTAAACTGAAGACGAAGAGAAGGGGCCCATGGGGACTTTCGGCAACTCGCCGAGGACGAGACCAGACCGAGACCGCAACCGGAAATCGACGCGATGCCAAGCCCGATGAAGGCGGCCGAGGTGGGTGGCGTGACCCTCCACCTCGGCGCCCCTGACACGACCGAGCAAGGCTGGATCGGACAGGACGCGATCCTCAAGCAACTGCTGGCCTGCTGGCTGGTGGTCGATGCCAGCGACCGGCCGCTTTCGCCGCGCCTGCTCGGGGCGCCAGGGATCGGCAAGACCACGCTGGCGATGGCCGCCGCTCGGCTCCGCAAGCAGCCGCTCTACATCAACCAGTGCACCGCCGACACCCGGCCCGAGGACCTGCTGGTCACGCCCGTGCTGGCCGAGTCGGGCAAGATCGCCTATCACGCCTCGCCCCTGGTCTCGGCGATGATCACCGGCGGCGTCTGCGTCCTCGACGAGGGGAACCGGATGAACGAGAAGTCGTGGGCGAGCCTCGCGCCGCTGCTCGACCACAGGCGCTACGTCGAGAGTGTGGTGGCCGGCATCACGATCCCCGCGCACCCCGAGTTCCGCGTCTGCGTGACGATGAACGAGGATGAATCGACCTACGAGGTCCCCGACTACATCCTCTCGCGGCTCCAGCCGACTCTGACGCTCAACTTCCCGAGCCGCGACGACGAGCTGGCGATCCTGAAATATCACCTCCCCTTCGCGCGGTCCGATCTGCTGGCGATCACCGTCGAGTTCCTCCAGCAGGCGCACGCCTTGAAGCTCGACTTCTCGCCCCGCGACGGGATCAACCTGCTCCGCTTCGCGCTCAAGCGGATGGCGCAGGACCCGAAGCACCCGATGGCGCGCGACGACGCCTGGCGCGAGGCCCTGGTCTGCGTCCTGGGCGAGGAGGCCGCCGACCTCGAAACCATGGCCCGCCGCAAGCGCCGGGCGATGGGCGGCCAGCACGCCCCGATGGGCCTCGGCGACCTCTTCTTCAACCCGGGAGACCCGCTCCATCCCGATGCCGAGGAAGACGACTTCGACGAGGACGACGTCTAAGAGAGAATTATTCACAGATGACATAGAGATCCATAGATTAAATTAATAATTTGAGTAATTAGTTTTGTTCTGTGCTCATCTATGTCATCTGTGGACAATTTCCGGAGCCAAAGACGGATGGAGAAACCCCGTCCCACGGCCGACGACTTCCTGCGGATCGGCCCGCGTGTGCGGGTCTTGCCGATTATCCACGGCTCGGGCGACTTCGCGATCCGGGTCCGCGAGGAATTGCTGGCGCGGTCGTATGACTGCCTGGCGATCCCGCTGCCTCCCTCATTTCAAGAGGAGGTGGAAGAGGCGATCGAGCGCCTGCCGTCGATCTCGGTTGTCGCGCAGCTCGACGCCGACCCGGACGACGCCGCAGTCGGGTTCAGCTACGTGCCGATCGACCCGTGCCAGGGGGTGATCGCCGGCCTGCGGGTGGCGCTCGGCGAGCGGATCGCGCGCGAGTTCATCGACATCGAGACACCACGATTCGAGGCGCGGCGGGGCGTCTTCCCCGAC
>JBKOZB010000264.1:0-6368 GCA_046744225.1 Planctomycetota bacterium
GGGTCGGTGTGCGGATTCCCTCTGTGGTCGTCGGCCGGCAAGCTCCTCCCCTCACCCGCGCGCAACGGGCGCGCACCCGTCCCGGCATGAGCGCGGGAGGGCGCCAAGGTCAACAGGGCTCTCGGGCTATCCGTGGGCGCGTCTGCCGACGATTGGAACCGTTAATCGGGGAGGACGTAGAGAGCTGATTGCCTCCAGCCTCCCACTTGATCGTAGGACGCGGCGGCCGGTGCTGTCGATTTTCGGGAACAATTTTCGGACAACGTTTTTCGGGGAGGGGCGAAAACGCCCGGAGCGCGGGACACGTCCCGAGAATCCGGTTGCGTGGCACTGCGCTTGCTCCGAGCATGGAAAACGGCCTGAGACAGAGAATGCGCTGCCTTCTCCTTGGAAAACTTCACGTTAGACACAGGAGGCGAGTTTCATGGGACGATCCATGTTGCGGTGGGGAATCATTCTGGGCGTGGGCGGGATGCTCGGAGTCGGGTCGGCTGGATTCGGCCAGGTGCAGGTGCAGATCAATCCGCCACCACCGCCGGACGGGGCGGTCGCGACGACCGTGCCGAGCAATCTGAGCGTGCTGGTGGGCTCGATGGCGCGGGACGTGCGCAGACTCTCCGAGGTGATCGGCGGCAACCAGGGCACCAACCTGGGCAAGTATTCGCTCCAGGACACCCAGGAGCTGGCGCAGGCCCTCGATGAGTTCGGCGCCTCGCTGAACAATGGGATGGATTGGTTCGCGGCGCGCCAGGCGTTTTCGAACCTTCATCAATCCTGGCGCTCCCTGCTCCCGCAGTTCACCCAGCCGGGGGCGCAGTCGCCCGCGATCAATCAAACCGTCCAGAAAATCGTGGAGGACGACGCCCAGATCGTTCAAGCCCTGGGCCTGAACGCCCTGCCGACGACCTATTACACCCAGATGTCAGCCCCCACCGGCATGACCGACATGCAGCGCCTGGCGCAGGCGCTGGTGGACCGCGCCGCGGCCCTGGCGGCAGTGATCCGGGCCGACATGGTCGGGCCGGGCGGGGCGCGCCCGGTCCAGGAGTCGGAGTCCCTCGTGGCGGCGGCCGACGCCTTCCACGACGGCATCGACCTGAACGCCGCGCCGGCCGTCGCCCGCAATGGCTTCGCCGGGGTGGACGCTCTGACCGACAGCCTCCGCCGCGACCTCGCCGCCGGCACGCTCACCCCGCGAGTCCAGGTCGCCTGGCAGTCGTATCTCGCCGCCGAGGTCCTCCTCAAGCAGAGCCTCGGCCTGGTCAACACCCAGGCCGACCTCGCGGGCACCGCGATCGTCGTCAACGGCCCATCACCGGTCGTCGCTCTGGCCGACCAGCTCGTCAATCAGGTCAACGCCTTCATCCAGGTTTTCAGCCAGACGGCGGGCGCGGTCCCCGAAGGCGGCCTCTTCCTCGCCGACGCCCAGCGCTTGCTGGCCGCCGCGGTCAACTTCCAGCAAGACGTCGCCCGCGGGCTCAACCCCGGCCAGCTCGCCTACGAGTTTCGCGATGTGGACGTCCTCTGGGATCGGCTCGCCCGGCGTACCGACCGGATCGCCCGCGGACGGACCGGCCCGAACATCCAGCAGGTCGGCCGGATGGGTCAGACCGTCGCCGAGATCCACCGCCTGCTCGCCATCCCCGGCTACCCGGCGAGCGTCACGGTCGCCGTCCCAGCCCCCGCGCCACGCTGAGAGCAAACACGGGGAGAATCGATCCGCAGATGTCGCAGATCGACGCAGATAAAATAGAGTGTGAAAATTTTAAAATTCTTTTACTTTCTTCAATTTGCGTTCATCTGCATCATTTGCGGATAATAATCTTCTCAGGTTTTCAGCACGAGCGCGGCGGTCGTGTCGAGTAGGAGGTCCATCTCCTGCCGCTGGATCTTGGTGGCCAGGTCGGCGGCGGGCGAGGCGGGCCGGGCCTGGGTGCAGAGGTCGATGAACGCGAACGGGTTCCAGCTCCCGCCCTTGAGGAGCCTGGCGGCGAGCGCGGGGTCGCCGTGCGCGTCGAGGAGCGGCCGGGCGGCGTCGGCCAGCTCGGGGAAGATCCCGTGGTGGCCGACCCGGCGGAACCAGTACGCGGCGTTACCGGGGTCGGGCTCGCGGCGGTGCGCGATCCCGTGCCAGTAGGCCGAGACCGCGTGCTCGCCCAGGTCGTCGGCCTGCTGCGCGGCCTCGTGGCTGGCGGTCCAGAAGTCGAAGAGTTGGAGCAAGCCGGCCGCCAGGGCGAGCCGCGCCGGGCGCGTCGCGCCGGGGAGAAGTTCGGTCCAGGCGCTTTCGCACAAGGCCCCGGCCAGGCGCGGGCGCCTCGGGGCCTCCTGGACTAGCGACGGCAGGTTGGCCTCAAGGGCGTCGTGCGCGAGGGCCGCGATCAGATCCCTCGCGCCGACAGAGAGGGTTTCACACACACGCGCCGGCGACTCGCCCGCTTCGAGCCGGTTCAGGACCGCCGTCACCGGCACCTCGACCCGATCCCTCATGGTGGCCCGACCTCCATTCGTAAGGCGTGACCCGCACGCCGATTGTCCCATCGTGATCGAACGACGGGCGTGTGGGGCACGCCCGACACGACCTCAGAAGAAGGAATTCGACAACATCCGGGCCACGTCCTGGAAGATGACGAAGACCATCAGGCAGAGGACGAGCAGCAGGCCGATCCAGCTCCCGGCGATGACGGCCGAGTCGGGCAAGGGGCGCCCGCGCACCTTCTCGGCGATCAGGAAGACCATCTGGCCGCCGTCGAGCGGCGGGATCGGCAGGAAGTTGAGCACGGCCAGGTTGATGCTCAAAATCCCGAGGAAGTAGACCAGGTCCGTGAAGCTCGACGCGGCCGAGACGTACGCCATCTGGATGATAGCGGGCGGACCGCCGAGCGCTTTGGTGCTGACCCGCTGCTGCACCAGGCTCCGCAGCATCGCGTAGATCCCCAGCACGTTGTCGATCGAGTCGTTCCAGCCGCGCCGGAGCGCCACGCCGACGCTCTGCGGCGGCAGGTGGATGATCTCGGGCCGGAACTTGAGCCCGCGGAGCGGGTGGAACCACGTCGGGTCGGGCTCGGGAGTGATCGGGATCGGGGCCTTGGAATTATTGACGGTCAACTCAACCCCCTGCCTCGGCAGGAGCTGGAGCACCGAGAACGCCCGGGGCCAGTCGGGCGTCTTCTCGTCGAACTTCCACTCGATGGGCTTCGCCGTCTCCTTCTCATTCTCCTTGTCGGAGGGGGGCGGGAGGGGCGTCAACGAGCTGATCACGTCGCCGACCTTCAGCCCGACCTTCGCGGCGGGCGAGCCCTCCTTGATCGCGATGATCCGGGGGCGCACCGGGTATGCCAGGCCCAGGCCGGGGACCTTCAGAGGCTCGTTCGGGAACGCCAGCTCGGTCCAGGGCGGGGTGTCGTCGGGCGTCACCTTCAGGGTGACGATCGTGGGGGCCTTGTCCGACCCGATGCGCTCGACCTCGAATGTCATCTCCTTCCCCGCCTTCTCGTAACAGAGCGACGGCAGGCGCATCGGATCGAAGTCGTTGTCGCCGTCCACCGCGACGATCCTGTCCCCCTTGTGGAACCCGGCCTTCTCGGCGGGCGAGCCGGCCCGGAAGCTCGAAACCGGCTCAATCGTCAGCCGGAACCCGAAATCGACGAAGTGGTTCGGCGGCAGGGTCACCCGCTGTCTTTGAATGAGTTTACCACCGAACTCTCGCCTCGATCCCTTTTCCTCGGGGCGACGGAAGATCTCGACGAGCGGCTTGTCCTGATACTTCGCCAGTAGGCGGTGCAGCTCCTCAGCGCTCTGGACGGGCGTAAGCATCTTCTCATCCGGTCCGACTTTGATGAGGATATCGCCCCGCTTCAGGTCGGTCTTGGGGGGATCGGTCATGCCGGCCGGGGCCTCGAAGGGGGGGGCGTCGAGGGTCAGGCTCAGGCCCGGGGCGACGCCGATGCCGGGCATGTCCTCGTCCGGCCCCCGGCGCGGCTCGATATCGAGCGGGACCAGCTCCGTCGGGCCGGGCCGTTTCAGGAGGAAGTGGAGCTTCTGCCCCTCGCTGCTCAGGCGGACCTTGAGTCGCAGGTGGTCGAAGTTGAGGCTCTGTCGGCCGTTGATCGCGACGATCTCGTCGCCCGGTCGGATGCCGGCCTCGTACGCGGGCGCCCCGGCCTTCACCGCGCCGATCTTGGCGGGCATCTCGTCCATCCCCCGGCCGTGGGCGTAGATGAAGCAGGCCAGGCCGAGCAACAGGTTCATGATCACCCCGGCCGAGATGATCGCCATCCGCGCGCCGACCGACTTATTGGGATAGGCGCGCGGGTCGCTCGACTTGTTCGCCTCGTCTTCCGGCCCCTCGCCGAGCATCTTGACGAACCCGCCCAGCGGGATCGCGGCGATGACGTACTCGGTCTCCCCCCGCTTGAAGCCGAGGAGCGTGCGGCCGAAGCCGATCGAGAACTTCTCGACCTTCACCCCGTTCCACTTGGCGAGCAGGAAGTGCCCCAGCTCGTGCAGAAAGATGACGAACCCGAGGCCGAGGACCACCTTCAAGACATTCAAGAACCACGTCAGGGTCGCCAACGTCTTACCTCCTGCCGGGCCCAGGCATCGACGTTCCATAACGTGTCGAGCGAGGGCCGAGGATCGAACGGGTGATGGTCGAGCGCCGCGCGGCAGGCTCGGGGGATGTCCAGGAAACCGATCTGGCCGTCGAGGAACCGGGCGACCGCCGCCTCGTTGGCGGCGTTGAGCGCGGCCCCGGCTGTCCCCCCGCGCCGCATTACCTCAAAGCCTAGCTCCAGGCCGGGGAAGGTGTCGGTGTCGGGGGGCTCGAACGTCAAGGAGAACGCCCGGGTCAGGTCGAGCGACGGGCACGGGCCCGTGACCCGCTCGGGATACGTCAGCGCGTACTGGATCGGCAGTCGCATGTCGGGGGGCGAGAGCTGCGCCACGACGCTGCCGTCGACGAACTCGACCATCGAGTGCACGACGCTCTCAGGATGCACGACCACCTCGATCTGGTCCGGCTCCAGGCCGAACAGCCAGCGCGCCTCGATCACCTCGAGCGCCTTGTTCATCAGGGTCGCCGAGTCGATCGAGATTTTCGGGCCCATCCGCCAGGTCGGATGCCGCAGCGCCTCGTCGGGGGTGACGTCCGCCAGCGCGCGCCGGGTCTTGCCCCGGAACGGTCCGCCGGAGGAGGTCAGGACCACCCGGCGCACCTCACGCGGGGCCCCGGCCCGCATCGCCTGGAAGATCGCTGAATGCTCGCTATCGACCGGCAGGACCGAGCCCCCCCGCCGCCGCGTCAGGTCCATCACCAGCGGACCGGCCACGACGAGCGTCTCTTTGTTCGCCAGCGCGACGATCTTCCCCGCCTCCAGGGCCGCCCAGGTCCCCCGCAGGCCCGCCGCCCCGACGATCGCGTTCAGGACGCGGTCGGTCGGCTCGTCCTGGACCATCCGGATCACACCGTCCGGACCCGAGAGGACCTCGATCCCCGTCCCGCGCAACTGGCCATCGACGCAGGAGGCCGCCCCGGGATCGCTCAGCGCGATGTACCTCGGCCGCAAGGCCCGCGCCTGGGCCAGCAGTGCCTGCCAGCTCGAATGGGCGCTCAGACCCCGCGCCCGGAGCCTGGCCCCTCCATCGTGCTCGATCACGCTCAGTGCGCTGCGGCCGATCGAGCCGGTCGAGCCCAGGATCACCACATTGGTCATCGAACCGCCCGGCGCCATCGGCGTACTCGGCTCCTCTCCTCGCCTCGACGACCGTCAGGAGGAAGGCAGGCAAGGCGGAACCTCAGGGGCAGGCCGCGCGGCACCATCCCATCCCCCGCCCCGTCCGGCCAGGTCGTTTGCCGAAAAGCCACTATAAAGGATTCCTCAACGTGCCGACAAGTCGGCCCGATGGCTTGTCCTCATCCCCGGAACCCGATTCCCCATTTCTGTGATGTCTCCTCCCTTCCGCCACGATGAGAAACATGGAGGTCCCTCGCCGCGACGGCCCCACGAACCTCCTTTCTTGAGAACGTACCATGACCTCGGCCAGGCGCCGCAAGATCAACCGTGATAACGCAAGTCACGCGACCGGACCCAGGACACCCGAGGGGGAAAGTCGGCGCAAGCCGCGATGCATGGAAGCATGGCCTCCGCGCCGAGACCCTTGCCCTCTCCATCGAGGATGCCACCGCCCTTCGGGGAACTCACCGACGCCTGGGCCGAGCACTACCAGCCCAACACCCCCGGCGAACAGGCGCTCATCGAGCGTGCCGTCTGCCATGAGCCGGATTTTTTTGGAGTTTGTTCGAACCGGCGGCGTTCGTTGAAGTAAAGTTCAGTTTATTCATGGGACTCGACGAGGGGATGGTGCGTGAC
>JBKOZB010000188.1:0-8739 GCA_046744225.1 Planctomycetota bacterium
GGGCACCACATGATAGAAATGATGCCAAAACCCGAGCGGGGGAGGAAGCGACTTACCTGAAGCTCAATAGAAGGCTGCTTACTCGGGGCCAGAGGTAGACCGGGAGTCGAGGGCCGGGGGTGGTGTCCGTCAGCGTGGCCAGGAAGGCGTCTCAGCCGCCCCAGGACGGGCGACCGGGCATTGGGACGAATTCGGGGGGGCCACTCCGGGGGCCGGGCGCCTCTCAGGCGGGCGACCGGGTGTTCGTCTTGGGGAGCCTCGCGCGCCGCAGACCCGACCTCCCCGCAGAGGCGCGCGGGAAGGCCGGGGCGAGGGTTCACGGGTGGCGTGGAGGCACGCCGGGTGGGGGAGCAGTCCACTGCGAGTGAGGGATCATTCCCGATCGCTCACGAAGGTATCCCGGACGGTCGAACCGGACGGGCCGAGCGACGGGACGGAGAACATCTGGAGCAGATAAAGCGTCGGCAACATGAAGGGCAGGCTGAACAGCGTGGTCATCATCGATCCTCTTCACCCGGGTTCCAACGGTGCCGGTTCGCAGCGCGGCCGCACACCGTGGGGCCACCATAACCCAATCCTCTCGACCCGCCATGGGCCGATCGGCGACCTCACCCCATAGAAATGATTTGGGCGCGCGAGGTCAACATGAAATGGGTTCGCTCATCTTATTCGAACCCTGATTGCGACCGAAGTTTCCGCCGAGAAGAATGCAAATCACCTTAGTGTTCCAGAAGTTACGGCAATTCGCGGGATGACTACCCGATCCCCGACAGGAGCCTCAAGGATTTTGCATTCGAAGTCGCCTCAGACCGAGCGCGGCCGTCGCGTCGGCTTATCGGCCGCCCGGCGCTCGGTGCGTGGGGCGGGGAGTGCGGGCGGCTTAGGCCTGGGGGCGGCCTTGCCTGGCTTCGGGGTCGCCGGCTTCTCGGCCTGGGCCGTGGCCGGGAACAGGTACGGCACTACGTCGTCGAGGGTATCCACCACGTGGAACGTCATGTCGGCCTTGACCTCGGCCGGGAGTTCGACCAGGTCCTTCTCGTTGTGGCGGGGGATCAGGACGGCCCGGATCCCCGCGCGTCGGGCGGCGAGGATCTTCTCGCGGACGCCGCCGACGGGAAGCACCCGGCCGGTCAGCGTCACCTCGCCGGTCATCGCCAGGTTCTGATGGATCGCCTTGCGGCGGAAGAGGCTCATCAGGGCCGCCGCGATCGCGACGCCGGCCGACGGGCCGTCCTTCGGGACCGCCCCGGCCGGAACGTGGATGTGGATGTCGGTCTTGTTGAACCGCGAGACGTCCAGGTCGAGCGGCTTGGCGTGGCTCCGCAGGTAGCTCATCGCCGCCTGCGCGCTTTCGCGCATCGACTCGCCGAGCAGGCCGGTCAGGGTCAGGCCCCCCTTGCCGGGCATGCCGGTTGCCTCGATGAACAGGATCTCGCCGCCGGTCGGGGTCCAGGCCAACCCGGTGGCGACGCCCGGCGTGCCGGTCCGGTCGGCCACCTCGCGGAAGTAGCGGGGCGGGCCGAGCGACGCGTGGACCAGGGCCGGCGAGACGGCTGTCGCGCCGCGCTGGCCTTCGGCGTGCTTCCGCGCGATCTTCCGGCAGATCGCGGCGATCTCCCGCTCCAGGTTCCGCAGGCCCGCCTCGCGGGTGTAGTCGGCGATGATCCGCCGCACCGCCTCGTCGCTGAACTGCACGTCCTGGACCGTCAGGCCGTGCGCCTCGAGCTGCTTGGGGATGATGTATTTCTGCGCGATCAGCGTCTTCTCTTCCTCGCTGTAGCCCGGGAGCTGGAGCACTTCCATGCGGTCGAGCAACGGCGGCGGGATCGTCTCGAGCATGTTCGCCGTGGCGATGAACATCACCTTCGACAGATCGAAATCGACATCGAGGTAGTGGTCGCGAAAGGTGGCGTTCTGCTCGGGGTCGAGCACCTCCAAGAGCGCTGCGGCGGGGTCACCGCGGAAGTCGGAGCCGAGCTTATCGACCTCGTCGAGCATGAAGACGGGGTTGTTCGTTCCCCCTTTGCGGATGCCCTGGACGACCCGGCCGGGCATCGCGGCGACGTAGGTGCGGCGGTGCCCCCGGATCTCGGCCTCGTCGTGGACCCCGCCCAGGCTGATCCGGACGAACTGGCGGCCGAGCGCCTTGGCGATGCTCTTGCCCAGCGAGGTCTTCCCCGTGCCCGGCGGCCCGACGAAGCAGAGGATCGGGCCCTTCATGTCCTTCTTGAGCTTGCGGACGGCCAGGTACTCGAGGATGCGCTCCTTGATCTTCTCCAGGTCGTAGTGGTCGGCGTCGAGGATCTTCCGCGCCCGGCGCAGGTCGAGGCGGTCGCGGCTCGACTCGCGCCAGGGGAGCACGGCGAGCCAGTCGAGGTAGGTCCGCACGATCGCGTACTCGGCCGAGCTCGGGTGCATCACCGCCAGCCGCTCGAGCTCGCGCTCGGCCTCGGCCAGGACCTCGTCGGGGGGCCTGGCCCCCTTGAGCCGCTTCCAGAGCTCGTCGAGCTCGGGGTTCTCCCCCTCCCCCTCGCCCAGCTCCTCCTGGATCGCCTTGATCTGCTGGCGGAGGAAGTGGTCGCGCTGGGCCTTCGTGATCTCGGACCCGACCTGCTCCTGGATCTTGGTCGACAGTTCGAGCACGGCGAGCTGGCGCGCGAGGAACTGGCCGAGCTTCTCCAGCCGGCCGCGGACGTTGATCTCGCCCAGGAGCCGCTGCTTCTCCTCGATCGAGAACGGCAGGCTCGAGCCGAGCAGGTCGGCCAGGCGGCCCGGCTCGCGCGTGTTCATCGCGGCGACCTGGAGCTCCTCGGGAACCTGCTGGCTCTGATCGACCATCCGCTGAAAGAGCCGGTTGACATGGTGCACCAGGGCGTCGAGCTCGACCCCCTCCTCGACCAGGTCCTCGAGCGGCTCGACCTGACCGATCAAATAGGGATCGGCCTGGACCACGCCGGCCAGCCGGGCGCGGAAGAGCCCCTGGCAGACAATCCGGGTCGAGCCGTCGGGGAACTTCAGCATCTTCAGGACCGAGCCGACACAGACGATCGGATACAGGTCGTCCATCGTCGGGTCGTCGGTGTCGGGATGGTGCTGCGTGACCAGGCCGATCATTTTGTCACTGGCCAGAACGTCGTCGATGAGCTTCATCCCGCTCGTCCGGTTGACGACCAGCGGGACGACGGTCTGCGGGAAGACCACGTCGGAGCGGAGCGGGAGCAAAGGGACCTGCTCGGGCACGCCCGACGCCCCCTCCGACTTGTTCGAGAGGACCAGGACCCGCCCAGTCGCCGCGGCGTCCTCCGCCGCCTCACCCACGATCGACTCCACCGCCTGGTCCTGTTCCGAAGCCGAAGCGCGTTTCTTCCGTTTCATTCGCATCCCGTTTCGCTTATCTGACGGTGTGTTTCGACGGGCGCCTCGCCACGGATCATCTCGACTGGATTCGCAAGTCGCCACCCCGAATTGTTGACCAATCGACCCGCGAAGGGAAGGGTGCACCCCGACTGTCGCGTCACGATTGGCGTAACATCACTCGTTCAAACCTATCATACAAGATCGGGCCGCGTCGCGCCGGAACCAGTGGAGGGGACGCGAAGCGCGCCGAATCCCTGGGACAGGGAGCCCCTTTCGTGGTTCCAGCGGCAGGACGGGCGGCTAGCGCCTCCACCAGTCGGCATCGTCCTCCACGGAGCCATACTTCGCGGCATGGTGGAGCGACTGGAGGACCCGGTAATTGATCACGGCGAAATAGGCGAAGAAGATGCCCGGAATGTAGAGGCGGTACTGGAAGGCGAGAATCGCCACGATGCCGGCAGTCAGCAACGAGACCACATGCGCCCAGCTCGTCCCCTTGCGGCGGTTGATCATCGAGAGGACGACGCCGCTCATCTGTCCGCCGTCCAACGGCCAGATCGGGAGCAAGTTCAGGATGCCCCAGACCAGGTTGATCCAGAACATGTCCCAGAGGATTCGTTGGCCGAGGGGGCTGAGCTCAGGCTGTCCCAGAACATACCTGCCCCCGACCATCAGGAAGAGCAGGAGGAATCCGGCCCCGGGGCCGCTGATCAGGACGGCCAGGCGCTGCCAGGGCGTTTGCCGCTCGGCCTCGGAGTAGCAGAGCCCCCCCATGCCGTAGAGCACGATCGCCGGCGAGCAGCGGAAGACCCGTGACATCAGGCCGTGGCCGTACTCGTGGACCAGGATCGAGAAGAAGACGCACCCGACCCAGATCACGACGGCCTGCGGGTCGAAATCCTCGCCACCGCCGCTACCCAGCAGCGCCGTGATGATCCAGAACATCGGATGGACACGGACCGGGATGCCCAGGAAACGGAATCGCAGGTCATACGCAGTCGGCTCGGGCATTCCCAGCATACAGCACCTCGGGCGCGGTCGAACTCCAGGGGCAATCGGCTCATTCCGTTTAAGAGTAGGACCGTTGCGTCGTTCCGACAAGGTCGAATCGGCACGGACGCCCGATGAGGTCGGCGGTCCGGTTGCACGCAGGCGGCTCGGCGTGTTACCGTTTCGTAAGATTATCGCGACGACGCAGAGGCTCCGGTTCCGGCGATGAAATTCACCAAAATGCATGGAATCGGCAACGACTACGTTTATGTGAGTACCTTCGACCAGAAGGCGCCCGCCGATCCGGCGCGGCTGGCCATCGCGGTCAGCGACCGGCACTTCGGGATCGGCTCCGACGGCCTGATCCTGATCGGCCCCTCCGAGCGGGCCGATGCGCGGATGCGCATGTTCAACGCCGACGGCTCGGAGTCGGAGATGTGCGGCAACGGCGTCCGTTGCGTCGCCAAGTACATCCACGACCACGGGATCGCGCGCCAGCCGCGCGTGGCGGTCGAGACCGGCCGGGGCGTCCTGACGCTCGACCTGGAGGTCGAGGGGGGCCAGGCGCGCCGAGTCCGCGTGGACATGGGCGCACCGATCCTGTCCGCGTCCGAGATCCCGACCACCCTGCCTGGTGACCCGCCCGTGAACGCCCCGCTCGTGGTCGCGGGGCGGCCCTTGGCCATCACGGCGGTCTCGATGGGCAACCCACACGCCGTCGTCTACGTCGAGGACGTCGCGAACTTCCCGGTCGAGACGCTCGGCCCGGTCCTGGAACACCACCCGAGCTTCCCGCGCCGGGTCAACGCCCACTTCGTCGAGGTGCTCGGCCCGAACGAGGTCCAGATGCGGACCTGGGAGCGCGGCTCGGGGATCACCCTGGCCTGCGGCACCGGCGCGTGCGCCGTCTGCGTCGCGGGGGTGCTGACCGGCCGGACCGGGCGCAAGGTCCTGGCCCACCTCCCCGGCGGCGACCTCGAGCTGGAATGGCCTGGCGACGGCCAGTCCGTCTTCATGACCGGCCCGGCCACCGAGGTCTTCTCGGGCGAGTGGCCCGCGTGAGCGAATCGGTCCGAGGCGCGAGGGGAGGCTCCCGTGGTCGAGCGCTGGTTCTCCACGATCCGGCTCCCGTTGACGGCCGAGCAGTTCCACCGGCTGCCGCGCGACGCCGCGTACAAGTACGAGTATTGCGACGGCCAGGCGCTGCTCACGCCCCGGCCGAAGCAGTATCACGCCGTGCTGGAGCTGCGCCCGGTCGAGGTCCCGACGACCCTCGGGACCCGGACGCCGACCCGCCTGCGATCGCTCGCGGCGGACGACTGGGACCGCCTGCCACCGCTCTTCGCCGGCGCGTTCCACGGGGTCCAACCCTTCGCGAGCCTGGGCGACGCCGACCGCCGCGAGGCGGCGCGGTCGTGCCTCTGCCGGACGAGGGAGGGGGGCGATGGCCCGCTGATCGAGCCGGCTTGCTTCGTCGCCGAGGCCGAGTCCGACGGCCGCCCGGTCGGCGCGCTCCTGGTGACCGTGATGCCCGAGGTGGACCTCACCGGGCTGGACCCGCTCCACTGGGTGGAGCCGCCACCGCCCGACTGGCTGGAGCGGGGGCTAGGCCGGCCGCACCTGACCTGGATCTTCGTCGGCCCCTGGCACGCCGGACACGGGATCGGCTCGGCCCTCCTCGCCGCCGCGACGCAGCGGCTCCTGGCCCACCGCTACCGCGAGTTGGCCAGCACGTTCCTGCTCGGCAACGATGCGAGCCTGCTCTGGCACTGGCGCAACGGGTTCCGCCTCCTGCCCAACCCCATCTCGCCACGCCAGATCCGCCGACTGGTCCGCGCCGAGCTTGGGCCGTCCAAGCCCTGAAGCGGCGATCGCTCTAGCCCGAATCCCGGATCGGCGATATCTAAGTTGGGACTGATCGTCCCCATCCCGAAGGCCAGGGAGGGCCGCATGAAGATCCAGCACCCGCTCTTGGTCAATGCCGTCGGGGTCACGGGGGCCTGGCTGGTCCGCCGGCTGGTCGGGACGAGCCGGTTCCACTTCCGCTACGCCGACCCGATGGTCAACCCCGAGGTCGCGCGTCGGCTGGGCCAGCGCTACATCTACGCCTTCTACCACGAGGTGATGCTCTTCCCGGCCTATTACTGGGGCTGGCCCGAGATGCACATCTTGATCAGCGACCACCGCGACGGCGAGCTGATCACGCAAGTCGTACGTCGGCTCGGGTTCGGGGTCATTCGCGGCTCGACGACGCGCGGGGGCGCCCGCGCCTTGCGCGAGATGACGCTCCGGATCGATCGCGGGAACCTCTGCGTCACGCCCGACGGCCCGCGCGGGCCGAGGCGGCACGTCCATCAGGGCCTGGCGTACCTGGCGAGCCGGACCGGCCTGCCGATCGTCGGTGCGGGGATGGCGTTCCGCGGCCCCTGGCGGGCCAGGAGCTGGGACCGCTTCGCTGTCCCGAGGCCCTTCCGCGCCGCGGCCTGCGTCGTGCCCGAGCCGGTGCACGTCCCCCCCGACGCCGACCGCGACACGATCGAGGCCTGCCGCGCCGAGGTCGAACGCCGGATGCAAACCGCCATGCTCGAAGCCGAGGCATGGGTCGAGCGGCTCTAAACCTCTGCCATCTGCCCCTTTGCCATCTGCCCCCTTTGCCATCTGCCCTTTGCCATCTGCCATTCCAAAGCCGGCCTTGCCCGGAACGGCGGCTTGCGGTATGGTGTCCCCGCCTTTCTTGGGTTTCTTCCTCGACTCGACCAGATTCGCCCGCCCGCGGGGACGTCGGGACCCATCCCCTTGACCGGCATGCCATGAACCCGCGTCGTCAGGAGCGAGCACGACTGAATGGGCCGACGCGCCTGATGATGGTCGTCGCGGCGCTCGGCCTGATGGGAGTCTTCGGGGTGGCGCGCCGGCTGGAGCCCGACCCGCGGGGCTTCGGCACGCACACCCAGCTCGGTCTCTACCCTTGCATGTTCGCCCAGGTGACGGGTCGGCCGTGCCCGACGTGCGGGATGACGACGTCGTTCGCCTGGTTCGCGCGGGGCCGGTTCGATCGCTCGTGGCGGGCCAACCCCGCCGGCAGCCTGCTGGCGCCGACCTGCGTGGCCTTGATTCTCTGGCTCCTGGCCGGGGCGGCGCGGGGGCGTCCGGTCGGGTCCCGGTTGCTCGAGCCGCCCCTGGTCGGACTGGTGGTCGCCACCGTGGCCCTGAGCCTGTTGTCCTGGACCATTCGCCTGATTCTTGGGAGGGCGTGATGAAGACCCCTCGGCCGCACGCACGGACGCGCCGCGCCGCCGCTTTGCTCGTCGCCACCGTCGGGCTCTTGAGCCTGGCCGGCTGCGATCCGCGGACCCTGATCTACTTCCTCCAGCCGTATGAGCCGACCATCCCCGCCCCCGGCCCGTCGCTCAAAGGGAAGAGGGTCGTCGTCCTGACCCACGCCGCCGCCGGCACCCAGAACGATTTCCTCGCGATCGACCGCGATCTGACTCGCGAGTTCGTCTCGATCCTCCGCAAGAAGGTCAAGAAGATCGACGTCGTCGATCCCGACAAGGTCTGGGAGTGGGTGGAAGGCCATCCGAACTGGACCGATCCGTCCGAGTGCGCCAAGGCGCACGAGGCCGAGGTGGTCATCTTCCTCGAACTCGAAACGTTCCAGATCCAGAACCCGAGCAGCCCCGGCCTGCTCGAAGGCACGGCGCGGACGCACATCCAGACGTTCGAGCTGGCCCACCCGAAGAACAGCAAGGGCAAGCCGATCACCGATCAGCCCAAGGAGCCGCACAAGATCTACGACGACTACCACGACACGACCTTCCCGATCCGCGGCCCGATCCCGATGGAGACGGGCGTCAGCCGCTCGGCCTTCAAGAACAAGTTCCTCCAGATCGTCGCCACCGAACTGTCGTGGCACTTCGTCGAGCACGAACCCGGCGACGACATCCAGGACGTGAAGTTCAACAACAAGTAAGCCCGAGCCCCTCCGGCCAACGCGCCACGCCCCCCGACACCTCGTCATCTGCGAGGAGTCGGAGGGCCGCTGCGAGGAGTCGGAGGGCCGCGCTTTTTGTACGAACGATTCGCTAGGCCCTCCGAGTGTCACTCCTCGAAAATAATAGGTCTCGATAGCCAGGGATCGCGCGCACCCCCTGTCGGTCCATTGACGAGGACGTAATGGCAAGGCTCCAAAGGACTTGATGCGTCAGGACGCCGAATCCTCGTCCGCCGTGACCCATTCCCCTCACTCCCGACAAAAAGTGTCACAGGGCGAGTCGTCCCCGGCCACCCGCCCGACACCGACGCGGGCATCCGGCCCGTCGTCATCGTGATTTCCGTCGCGCGCGGATCACTTGCTCAATCCCCTCGCTCACGTTGCGCCATGCGGAATCC
>JBKOZB010000169.1:0-4361 GCA_046744225.1 Planctomycetota bacterium
GTCAGGTTCACGTAGAGGGTCATCACCTGGTAGTCGGCCAGAAACCGCCCGCGCAACTGCGTGATTTCGCGGCGGTAGACGATCGGGCCGATCAAGTAATCGAGCTGCGTGTGCGCGTTGTCGGCCCGCTCAGGGGTGGCGGTCAGCCCGAGCCGGAACGGCGCGATCGCGCAGATGGCCGCCAGGCCGTAGGTCGGGCCGGGCAGGTGATGGCACTCGTCGAAGACGATCAGGCCGAACTTGTTCCCCAGCCGGTCCATGTTCATGTAGGCCGAGTCGTAGGTCGTCACCGTCAGGGGCTTGATCTCGTAGTAGCCCCCGCCGAGCAGGCCGACCTCGGTGGCGAAGCTCATCGAAAGCTCGTCGTACCACTGGTTCATCAGGTCGATCGTCGGCGTGACAACCAGCGTGGGCCGCTTCGCCTTCTCGATGGCGAGGTTGGCCAGGTGCGTCTTCCCCGTCCCGGTCGGCAGCACGACCACCCCGCGCTTGCCGGCATCCCACCACGCCTTCAGCCCCTCGGTCTGGTGCGGGAACGCCTCCTTCTCGACCCGGATCGACCAATCGACCTTGTCGTAGTCGCGGGCGTTGTCGAGGTACCGGACCTTGTGGTCGAGCAGGTGCTGGACGATCGTTCGGTACCAGATCGCCTCGGCGCGGAACTGCCCGGTGCGGTGGTCGAACTTGACCCCCGGCAGCCCCGAGTCGGCGTCCTCGGGCAAGCCCTCGACCAGCACGGTCCCCTCGTCGAAGGCGAGCCGCAAGGTCCCCGGCGCGATCTGGTCTTGTCCCGCCGCGACAACCTGGCTCATGCGGGATCGGCTCCCGGATCGGGGGAGACGTTCGGACCGGGCCGGCGGCGACGGAGCCAGCTGAACAGCTCGGTGACCGGCAATCGATACCCCGGCAAGACCGGCTCGCCCGTCAGCACGCCGTCGGGCGCAAGCCGCTCGGGCGCCGCACCCGGACGGTAGACATCAACCGTTTCCTTCTCCGGGTGGACCAGCCAGCCGAGCAGGCAGCCGTGCGCCGTCGCGTGCGTCAGCTTCTCATGCGACTCGCGGACGGACTGTTTGGTCGAGATGATCTCGACATGGAGATCGGGGGGGAGCCTGATTTCATTCACGATCACCCCATGCTCGTCGTACGCGATGTGCTCCTCGCGCAGGAAGACGACATCGGGGACGATCGATCGGCCTTCGAAGGTGCAGCGCAGCTCGGGGAGGGCCAAGCCCAAGCCCGCAGGTTCGGCGAACCGGTTCAGGTGATCCATGATCCTCAAGGTGAGGAGGCTGTGCTTGGCTTGCGGCACCGCTTTGGCCCTTACGCGGCCGTCGATGTATTCCAGGACCGGCTTCTGTTCGGGAAGCTCGAGGAACTCCTCCAGCGTCAGCGTCTTTCGGACTCGGGACGGGCTGGCCATCGTCGGGCTCCTTGTGCGGACCCGCCGCGCAACGGCGCGGAGTGACTCCGTTGTACTGCATTCGCCGCGTTCACGAAACGCCGCATTCCGCGCCCGCGGTGTACTCCAGTTTACTCGCGCGTGGGGGAAACCACCAGCGCGTCGAGTTCGGCGGAGGTCAGGTCGCACCACTGGCCGGGGGCGAGATCGCCTAGGAGGATCGGGCCGACGGCGATGCGGACCAGCCGCAAGGTCGGGTGGCCGACGGCCGCCGTCATGCGCCGGACCTGGCGGTTCCGCCCCTCGCGGAGCACCAGCCGGAGCCAGGCAGTCGGCACGGTCTTGCGGAACCGGATCGGCACTGGGCGGTCGGGCAGGGCCGGGGGCTCGGGCAACAGCTCCGCCTCGGCCGGGCGGGCCCGGCCGTCACTCAGCCCGACCCCACGCCGGAGCGCTTCGAGTGCTTCCAGTTCAGGAATGCCCTCGACCTGGACGAGATACGTCCTGGGATGCTCGAACCGGGGATCGGTCAGGCAGTGCGCGAGCCGGCCGTCGTCGGTCAGCAGGATCAGACCCTCGCTGTCGCGATCGAGTCGGCCGACCGGGTACACGCCGGGCACCGGGACGTAATCCTTGAGCGTCGCCCGGCCGGCGACGTCGGTGAACTGGGTCAGGACGTCATAGGGTTTGAACAGCTTAAGGTAGCGAAACGGCCCCGCGCGGGGAGGCCGGGCGGGGTTGGGACGCCGGATTCGGCGGCGCGGGAGCATGGCGGATTCGTTTCGCCCTCAGCCGTGACCGTAGCCCCGGTCGAACGCCTCCAGGTCGCGCATGTAGGACGAGTAGGTGGTGCGGAAGGTGTCGGCGTCGATCGACCAGCGGGGGCTGTCCTCGGTGTGGCGGTGGCAGTGCTCTTCCATCAGGCGGTGGAGAAACTTGAAGAGCTGCCGGGGCGTGCGCAGGTTGCCCAGGGCGTCCTTGAGGGAGTCATCGCTGATCGACTCGTCGATGAGCTGGCGGAGCCGGGGGCCTTCGCCGTCGGTCGAGGGATCGACCGCGCAGGCGCGGAGGCGATCACCGGCCAGGTCGTAGAGCGACGGACCGGTCCAGCGCAACGGCTTGATCAGGTTCAGCTTGTCGGGCCGGGCACGGTCGTAGAACTCTCTATCTTCCTTTTCGAGATAGTAGGCTAGCTCGATCGGCAACAGCAGCTTGACACCGAGGCCGGGGTGGCGGAGGAACTTATGGTCGAGCAACGGCCAAATCAAGGCGCGCATCTTGCGCGGGTCGCCCTCAATCTGCTGCGGCTCGTCCACCCGGTCGATCAGGACGATGATTCCCTTGAAGCCGAGCGTGGCCAGCACCGCCTGGAACTTGCGGAGCAGCTCGTAGCGCTCCTCATCTCCCGTGCTCGCCGCGGTGGGCAGGGGCTGGCCCCCCAGCTCGCTCGGCTGGAACCAGAGCAGCTCCCAGCGCAGCGCGGCCGGGTCGCGGCTCAGGACGCGCAGGCTCTTGCGGATGTCGCGCGCGAACCACTCGGCGCGGGCGAGTCGCCAGCCCCAGTAGAGCCACCCGAACACGATCGGCAAGAGCAGCCAGGGCAGGACGCTCCACGCCCGCAGGCCCGGGAAGATCAGGAGCAGCACGATGATGAAGAGCGTCGTACCGAAGCCGATTTGCAGGTCGCGCCGGCTCCACAACGGGCGGAAGCCCGATCGCCGCCGCAAGCGGTCCCAGCGCCGCTCGATCGGCTCGCCGGTGGACTGGTCGTACAGGGCGGCCAACAGGAGCAGGTCGCGCCGCTGGTCGAGGGTCAGAGCCGTCAGGTCGATCCGCTCGGAGTTCAGCAGGTCGATCAGGTGCGTGACCCCCTGTGCGAGGATCGCGTCCATGTGGTCCTGGAGCCGCCAGCGCGAGAGCGCCTGTGGCGCGTCCTTGGCCCGGACCGCCGCGCGGAAGTGGTCGAGATACGGGTTGAAGTCGTCGTACGAGATGACGAAGACGCGCTCGTGCGGGTGCTCCTTGTTGTACGTCTCCAGCTCGGCGGTCGCCTGGAGCAGGAGCGCCGTCTTGCCGCTCCCCTTCTCGCCGAAGACCAGGGCCGTTGAGGGGTCGACCGGGCTGCCGAAGAACTTGTTCCAGGCCGGGTGGTGGATCGTGACCAGGCAGCCGCGCTTGAAAACCGTGTCGGTCTGAGCGTCTTCCTCGCTGAACGGGTTGCCCACGATCCCGTGATGTCGCAAGAACTGGTCGGTCTTCATCCGCGATGTTGCCTTTCCCTGGAAGAATGATTTTCGCGTGTCGTCGAATGTTCTTGGAACTCGGCTTCCCACCGTCTTACCCGATCGAGCCCCCGCGCCGCAATCGCAGCCGGTTGACTCCCCCCGCGCGCCGGCCTTACGATGGCTCGGCAACGCGGCATTCCGGACTCCCGTATGCCAAGCGGCGAATTCTGGGGAAGATGGGCATGAAGTCGAGCCGACGAACGATCGGACGGGTGTTCGTGCTGATCGCCCTAGGGCTGGCCGGCTGCGGCGGGTCGCGACCCGGCGACGAAGGTCGCGCGGCCGCCCCGGCGCCGCTCCGCGTGGCGGCGGCGAGCGACCTGCAAAACGTCCTACCGACCCTGGCCGAGCGGTTCACCCGCGCATCGAAAGTTGAGGTGAGCCTCACGTTCGGCGCCTCGGGGCAACTGGCCGAGCAGATCAAGAACGGGGCCCCGTTCGACGTCTTCCTCGCGGCGAACCAGGCGTTTGTCAAGGACTTGGCCGCCGGGGGGTTCGTCCGGCCCGACTCGGTCCGGCCCTATGCCCGGGGGATGCTCGTCCTGGCGGTCCATCCTGGCTCGGCCGAGGCGGTCGGCGGGCTATCCGACCTGGCGAAGCCGGAGGTCAAGAAGATCGCGATCGCGAACCCCGCGACCGCGCCCTACGGCGCCGCCGCCAAGCAGGCGCTGGAG
>JBKOZB010000124.1:0-6685 GCA_046744225.1 Planctomycetota bacterium
TTGATTGTTCGAAGAGGCACGCAATAGCGTGCCCTACAAGAACTGGGAGCCGATTTTCGCCTCGACCTGGGTGAGGAGCTGTTATTTCGAGCTGACGCGGTAGGCGGGGGTGGGCTTGCCCGCGCTGTCGAGCTTGTCGCAGGCCCAGAGGAGGCCGCGGGTGAGCATGTCGAGGTAGACCGGGTCTCACATCGTCACGTTGTTGTGGGCGAGAGTGGTGCCGAAGACGCGCCCCTTGCCGAAGATGTGGGTCCAGATGACGGCGTGATCCTTCTTCTCGTCAAGCGCGTACGCCTGGGCCAGGGGGGTGGTGTCGGGCCAGACTTTCTCGATCGCATAGAGCTCCTCGTTGCCGGTCTTCCAGACGCTGGGGAAGCCGGTCATGATCGGGTGGTCGGGCTTGAGGTTCTTGACGACGAGCGGCTGCTGCGGGCCGTGACGGCTGGTGGTGACACCGATGCACTCGCGCCACTCGTCGCTTTTGAGGTCGCGGAACGTGTGCATCGTGCAGTGGATGACGACGGCCGGGGTGCCGTTACGGTGGGCGGAGATGACCTTGTCGATGAACGCCTTGTCGGTGACGTTGGAGAAGCATTCGTTGTGCACGACGACGTCGTAGTCTTTGGCCCAGTCGGGGTTCTCGTAGATGCTGACCTTGTGGTCGGTCGAGGAGCCCCCTTCCTGGACGATGGTCCACTCGACCTTGGCCCGCGCGCTGACACCTTCGGGGATAATCTTGCGCTGGTTGTTGTAATCGTGGCAGCAGCCGCCGGTGATGTACAGGACGCGGAGTGGCTTGGCGTCCTTGGCCTCCGCGGCGCTCGCCAGCGAGGGAAGGATCAGGGCGGCAGCCAGCGCGGCGAGCGTGGCGCAGAACAACTTCGTCAGGGTCGTCGCGGTCATCGTGCTCTCCTCGGGTCGGCTTCTGCAGACCCTGACGTCTCGGTGTCGGCCGTGTGTCCCCGATACCATAATCCGGGGGAGGCCCTCGCGGAAGTCGCCCGCGGCGGAAGCGTCGACCGGACCCGAGGAGGCTGGGTGTCAGGCGGACCCGGACGACTCGTCCTCGTGCTCCTTCTTCACTCGCTCATAGGGGACGGCCTCCAGCTTCTCGGCCTCTTCCCTGGCCTCGCGCGCGGTCTCAGCATCTTGCAGCGCCTCTTCGGCCGCGATCGTGGACTCGTCGGTGTTGGTCCTCTCGCCCGTGTGGTTCGAGAGTCGGTCGTCGGGCATGGCGAATCTCGTCTCCAAGGAATGAGGAAGGCGCGGGTGACATCGTATCGCCCGCCCCCCGTCAAGGCCAGTCGGCGATCCCGTCGCGACTCAGCTCAGCGCGCGGGGGCGGCGTTCACCACGATCTTCGAGGCGACACTCGCCTCATGCGCGATCCCGACGCCGTCGCCTTTCTTGAGGTCCTTCAGGCTCAGGGTCTTACCCTGGCCCGTGACGATCGTTGTGCTGGGTGTGATGGCGACCTTGACGTCGGTCCCGGTGCCGATCTCGGTCACAACGAGCGACTTCATGTCGGCACCAACTTCCTTGACGTGGCCGGTCAGCTCGGTCGGCTTGGAGTTCACGGCAATCCGCGTCACGAAGGGGCCGGAATAGGTAATCCCCACACCATCGCCGGATTTAAGATCCTTCAGCTCGATCGCCTTGCCGGCGGAGGTCAGGATCGCGGTCCGGTCGGTAATCGGCACGGTCACGTCGCGGTTGGTGCCATTCTCGGTCACGACCAGCTTCTTGCCGTCCGCATCGATCGTGCTGACGATCCCCATCAGGGGGGCCTGGTTCACGACTACGCTCGTGGCAACGCCGTCCCGGTGCGCGATGCCCACGGTGTCGTTCCGCTTCAGGTCCGCGAGCCGGAGCGGCTGGCCCTGCGCCGTCGTGATCTGGGTCTGGTCCGTCACCATGACCGTCATGTTCTTCTCGGTCCCGGACGGCGTGACGACCAGCTTCCGCCCTTCGACATCGACCGAGCTGATCACGCCCGTCAGCCCGACCGCGGCACGGGCCGAGGAGGTCGTCAGGCCGAGCGCCACCAGGACGCCGGCCCAGGTCAGGACGAGGAAACAGCGGCTCTTCATGACATCCCCTCTTCTTATTAAGGATGCGCCCATTCAGGCGGGAGATCCCGGCCGACCTCGGCCGGAGACCGAATCTCCGCCCTCACGGAGACTTTCCAGCAAGAGCCGCGCCGCGGAAGAGAAAGAGGTTCACCACAAGGGACACAAAGAGAAGAAAAGACGAGGAGAATCAAAAGGAGAGAAGATCGGAAAATGAAAAAACGGTCCTCTTCCCTGTTTTCTTTGTGCCTTTGTGGTGAGTCCGTTCTTCCGCGCAGGGCTGGGCGGCACGCTCGTCGCGCCGGCCGAGGAGCCAGCGGGAGAGCGGGGCGGTCGGCAGCTCGGGCTGAAGCAGCCGGGCGGGGGGGCCCAGGTCGGCCAGGATGCCCTCGGCGGCGCGATATCCGCTCCGGACGGCCCCTTCCATCGTCGCGGGCCAGCCGGTGTCGGTCCAGTCACCGGCGAGGAACAAGCCATCGACTGGCGTCCGTTGCGGCGGGCGCAGGGACTCGATTCCCGGCCGGACCGCGAACGTCGCGCCGTGCTCGGTGACGACCCACCAGCGCAAGAGGCTCGCCGCGCGGGCCTCGGGCCAGATTTCTCTCAGTTCGGCGAGCACCGCGTTGCAGATCGCCGTCTTGTCGAGCGCGAGCAGGTCGTAGGCCGCGCTGATGACGATCTGGAGGTATTGGCCGCCGCCATCGCTGGTCGCCTTTCGCCTCTGGATCGCCGTGTGGTTGAAGACCCACTGGATCAAGCGGCCGACCGTCACGACGTGGTCGAACGGGCAGACCGGCCGGTCGAACCAGAGGTGAACCCCCGTGATCGGCGAGGCGCGCATGGCGTCGAGCCCGGCCAGGGCGTCGATCCGGCCCACTAGGTCGTCGCCGAGCAGGCCGGCGACGCGGTCGAACGGGACGGCCAGGACGACGAAATCGGCGGCGATCGACTCGCCCGAGCGGAGCGTCACGCCCAAGACGCTCCCCTCTTCATCTCCATCGACCGAGCGCACGCCGGTCGTCAAGCGGACCGACACGTTCTGGTCGCGGAGCCAGGTCTCCAGCCGCGTGCCGTAGAGCTCGCCGAGCGGCACGAGCGGGACCTCCATCTGGAACCCATCGCGGTTGCGGAGAAAGCCGTCGAGGAAGACCTTGCGGGCGTGGCCGACGTCCATCTGCTCCAGCCGCTCGTTCAGGGCCGAGACGAGCACGGTCGCCCAGTATAGGTTGATCGTCCGCACGGTCTGCCCGTGGCGCCCCAGCCAGTCGGCGAACGATTCGCCCGGCAGGTCGTCGCGCGCCGAGCGGAGGCAGGCCAGGCCGTAGGCGACGCGCAGCTTCTCGGAACAGTTCAAATACCGGGCCCGGAGGAAGCTGCCGGCCAGGTGAAGCGGGGCGGGCAAGACCCCCGCGCGGAGCCGGGAGAGCCGGCCGTCGGGGCCGAGGAAGATGACGGCGGGCTCGCGGCGGAACAGGTCGTATGTGCCGACCCGGCGGCAGAAGTTGGCCAGGTTGGTGCAACAGGCCATGCTGACGTGCTGGCAGTTATCGACGGCCTGGCCGGTCGCTGGGTCGAGGAACGAGCTGGCGCGGCCGCCGAGGCGGGGGCGGCTTTCGAGCAGGGTGATGCGCAGGCCGCGGCCGACCAGCGCCGAGGCGGCGGCCAGTCCCGCCAGACCGCCGCCGACGATCACGACGTGAGGGGGCGTCGGTTTCCAGGCCGCGTTCAACACCGAGGCACCTCCGTCTCCGCGCGGGTCGGCTTCGGCCCGGCGTTCGCGCCGGGGCGGGTGAACCGAGTCACCAACGACCGGAACGCGATGGCCATCTTGCGCCAGGGAGGAAGCGACACCCGAGCCTTCAAGACGTCATAGTCGCGCCGGACGATCTCGTCGAGTAAGGCGCGATAGATGCCGGCGATCGTGCCGAGGACCGGCCGCCCGACGGGCGCAACGAGCGCGGACAGGGGCGCGGCCCGGTCGTAGAAATCGTAGGCGCGGAGGGACTCGAAGGCGAGCAGCGCCCGCAACCCGTCGCTCGGCCGGTCGGCGATCAGCTCCTCGGGCGCGACGCCGAACCGCTCTAGGTCGTCTTGCGGCAGGTAAATTCGACCGCGTTTGGCATCCTCGCGGACGTCGCGGATGATGTTGGTCAGTTGCAGCGCGATGCCGCAGGCCTCGGCGAGCGCCTCGGCCCGGCCGCTGTCGGATTGGAAGCCCCAGATATGCAGGCAGCTCAGGCCGACGGCCGAGGCCACGCGATAGCAGTAGGCGTAGAGCTCGTCGAAGGTCGGGAACGGCCGGTGGTGGAGGTCCATCGCGACGCCGTCGATGACCTCGGTCAGGTAGCGACGGGGGATCTCGTGCCGCTCGACCGACACGACCAGGGCAGGGAGGCCCGGCCAGGCGTCGGCCCGGCCGCCGTCGAGCGCCTCGGCCACGACGCGCCTCCAGTGGTCGAGCCGGGCGACGCGATCGCCGTGCGGGTCGGGGTCGTCGGCCAGGTCGTCGGTGTGACGCAGGAACGCATAGAGGGCGCACATCGAACGGCGGCGGTCGGGGGGCAACAGCAGGAAGCTGTAATAGAAGTTGCGCGCCTCGCGCCGCGCCACCCGGCCGCAGAAGCGATCGCTGGTAACGAGTGCCTGGCTCATCGGCCCCTCCTTGCCTCGACCTCGTCCGTGCCTTGCCTCAATTCAATCCCTCCCGAAACTGGTGCCCCGGATTAGGGGGGCGGATTTCCTGAAGAACATCGCAGAAAACAGCAACGATCCCCCCGAAACCCGAGGGCCAGTTCTGGCAGACGGCCGACGGCGGCGGGGGCGATCCGCGACCCCCCAACTGGCCGAGTCGGTCGCACTGGCCGGGCCAGTCCGCGGCCCCGCCGTGCCCGATCGATCACTTCGACCAAGGCGAAAACCCGTTCCCATACTCCGCGTGGGAATCCCCCTCGGGACGCTCTGCGTCCCTGAGGACAACGCGGAGCGTGGGAACGAGGTTAAGATTTTCCGGCAAAGGGATTCCTCTCGATAAGAGGTCGTCTGGTCGGGGTCGATGTCGCCGGGACTCGAAAGCCGGCCGAGACGGCGAACAAGCCCCGCCTCTCCGGGCTGGGGTCCTGACGTCGGGGGTCCCCAGGGTGCCTAACGAAACGAGCATCTACATCTTAAGATCACAATGATCTGGGGTCGAAATCCAAAAAATCCGTGAGAATCGGTTGAATTATCCCGATCCGAGAAAAAACCTGCACGAGTTGCGCTCTTCTGGTAGGACAGACTGAAGTCTGTCCAGAGTTATTCCTTTTTGGATACTGGACAGACTGAAGTCTGTCCTACCAATCAAAGTCATCCGCGCACTTTTTTTTCCGTGATCTGTATTACTGGACATCGACCCGGCCGCTCGTCGCCAAGGGTGCATGGGCCGATGCGCGGGGCGTCGGCCTCGGCCTCGGGATCATCCGGCCGACCAAGGCGCGGAAGAGCAGGCCGAGCTTCGCGAGCTTGCCGAGCTTCGGGCGACGGCTCAACACGTCGAATCCCTGCGCCTCGATCCGGTCGAGGGTCGCCAGCCCTCCGCGCCCGAAGAGATCGACATCGACCGCAAGCGCCCGAGGCATGCGCGACACGAGCGCCCGGCCTTCGGCCAGGAGGGAGCGGGCACGCTCGACCTCGAACTTCAACAAGGCGGCGAAGGCCGGCGTGAACCGCTTCGCGTGGAGATCCTCATCGGGATATCCGAACCGCTCGCGGTCCTCACGCGGCAGGTAGACGCGGCCGAGGTCGAGGTCGCGGGCCACGTCCTGCCAGAAATTGGCCAGTTGCAGCCCGGTGCAGGTGGCATCGGAGAGCCGGGCGTTCTCCGGGTCGAACGCGCGGGCGAGGTAAAGGACCAGGTGCCCGACGGGGTCCGCGGACCGGGTGCAGTAGTCAAGCAACTGGTCGTAACCCTGATAGTCCGTGACGGTCTGGTCCTGCTCGAAGGCCGAGATGAGCGCCTCGAACGGCCCGATCGGGATGGCGAACTCCTCGACCGTCTCGGCCAGGGCGATCATGACCGGGTGGCGCGTGCGTCCTCCATATAAGTCCCGCAGCTCGCCGCGCCACCAGGCGAGCAATTCCTTCGAGCGGGCCCGGTCGCCGACCTCGTCGCCCAGGTCGTCGGACCAGCGGCAGAAGGCATAGATGCTCGCGAACGCGGGCCGGAGCGGGCGCGGGGTCAGCCAGGTCACGACGTGGAAGTTCTCGTAGTGCGCGGCCGTCAGGCGGGCGCAGTAGGCGCGCGCCTGGGCGCGGCCGAGCGAGTACGAGGCGTCGGGGCCGAACTGGCGGAGGTCATCCGAAAACGTCATGTCGACGAATCCTGGCTCGCGGGTCGTTCCATCCCGGCAGGCCCCATGTTAATCAACCGCCGCCCCGCCTCGCCAGCCGATTGACCGCCCGCCCCGGCCGGGTGGCTGGGGTTGCGCCAGCAACCCCGGTCCCCAGGTCGAAAAACAGGTGGGCGACGCCCACCCTCCAAGAGGCTATCCGGGAAGGGGCGTGTTTTTCGCCGCAAGTCCTTGCAAGAAGGCCGGTTGGGGCGATTCGGCTTGCAATATCCGCAACTTGTTTGCAGCCAA
>JBKOZB010000305.1:0-7642 GCA_046744225.1 Planctomycetota bacterium
CCGGTTGAAGGAGCTTTTCAGGATTGTGTAGGAGCCGTCTTATCGTATCGCGCACGGCTCCGAAGCCTCCACGCTGGCCCGCCTCATTACCATCGCCTCCGGCTCTCGTCCGTTCCACCGAACCCGGGCAGGTTCTGAGCCCTTCTGGAGCTTGCCGCACCCTCCGGCATCGGGTGACATCAAATTTGGTGCAAATTGCCCCAGGCAATGTACCGTTTTCCCTTCCCGATCGATCACCTCATCGCCCGGCAGCACGGCGGGAAGACCAGGGCCGATCACCTGGCGGTCGCCTGCCTTCGCTGGATTCCACACTCATAATGCCTCCATTGTCACGGGCATCGACCGTTCCCGATCTTGATCAGTTTGTCATCCTCCAAGGCGCTGGGAGTACGACTTCCAGGCGCCGAGGTCAGGACCGGATGATGCTCTCAGGAGCGAGACCGCGTTTGAGTAGCCGCCAGGCAATCGGCCATCCAACCATCCGTGTCACCATGTCTCGGATCGTTAACTGTACCTCGCTGTCGGGAATGAACCATCGTGCCAGCCTTCGGCCTGCCTTCTGCTTCTTCCCGATGCTCGGCCTGACCTTCCACTCATAGCGGGTCAGTGCGCCCGGAAGATCGTTCTCGGCTCTTGCAAGCTCTTCGGCCAGGACGTAGGCGCCCGCCATCGCCAGGGATGCACCCTGACCCGCGAGCAGGGAGACGCATTGGCAGGCATCACCGATGAGGACCACGCGGCCTGCGCTCCACCCGGGCATCTCGATCTGCGAGACCTCATCGAAGTACAGACTCGACGGATCGCACCGATCGAGGAGTTCGGGGACGATCCAGTCCATCCCCCCATAAACTGTGCGCAGCTCTTTTACCGCCATCTCGAACGAGAAGTCGCTGACTGGCCGATGGGCCTTGTAGACGAAGAAGGTGGCGAGCCTGCCACCGCGGATGGGATAGATGCCGACCTGCCGCCCAGGCACAGTCAGCGTATAGAAGGCGTCGGTGGCGACGAACGAGCGCGGTGGCTCTCCAAGGATGAACGCGGCCGTGTAGTAACCCAAGAAGCGCGAGAAGCGATCCTCTCCTCCGAACGCTAAGTTGCGGATTTGCGAATGCACCCCGTCGGCGCCGACCAGTAAGTCGAAAAGGCCGGTCGTGCCGTCCGAGAACGTCACATGCACCCGCCCCGCCTCTTGCCGGAACGACTCGACCTTCGTCCCGAACCGGAGTCGGAGGTGATCTTTGATTTTCGAGTAAAGAAGTCGCTCCAGGTCCCCGCGCATGAAGTTGAAATGACGGCCATCAAAGAGCCTGCGGAAGGAGGCGTAGGCGATGGAGAATCGCTCGCGGCCCGTCTCGTCCACGAACCCGAGACGGGAGATCGGATAGTGAATCTTTTCGAGGTCGGGTAGAAGGCCCATCTTCTCGCTTACGTCGTAACCGGAGCCGAAGAAGTCGATCATGTAGCTCTCATCCCGAAGGGACGGTGACTTCTCGACGACCGTGAGTTCGTGTCCGCCGCGCTGGAGCCAGAACGCAAGGGTCAGACCAGCAATTCCAGCACCTGAGATAAGTATTTTCATCGATCGAATTCTGGTGTGCGACTTCCTTGGGAATAAGCCCTGGGGGACGAACTCGATGCCGGGGGGTGCCGAATTGGAGTTCGAGCCCCCGCCCCTGGTCCCTATCAATCCGAGGTCGAGCTCGGCAATGGAAGACAAGATGAACGTCAAAGAAGACACCGCGAAGAAGCTGGCCGATGCGCATCGCCGCATTGAGCCGAGCATCCTGCGGATCATGCGCATCGTGACTTCGGGCGAAGAGAGTCCCGCGGAGCCCGTGAACTTGCTCGAAGTGAACCGCGATACGACGCCTTCGGGAATCGTCTCGATCACCTTCGGGCCCGTGGAAGGTGTTCCCTTCCCTTCGGTCGTGGTCGAGGTGACCCCCGACGAATACGAGAAGCTCACCCGGAATCAATTATCATTGCCAGCGGGGTGGAAGCTCGGCGAAACGCTTTACGAGGTGGCCGAAGAGGCTTCCGATGGTGGTTCCTGAATCCAACTGGAGCGGCGCGTTCATACGCCAGGCCCAATCCGACCCCATCCCGTCCGCTTATTGCTGACCTTTCCGCTCGAACCGCTTGATCAGGGTGACCTCGTTCCCCCTGTCGTTGTAGCGGAACTCGTCCACCAGGCCACGGGCGAGCATGATGCCGAAGCCGCCCTCGCGGATTCCCAGATCGCTGCGGACGTCGAGGTGGCCGATCGGGTCCTCGTCGGACGCGGCGTGGGGGAGCTTATTGGGGTTGAAGCCGGGCCCCTGGTCGCGGATGATCAGGGTCACGGCCTCGGGGTCGATCCGGTAGGTGATCTGCAAGACGAGGTCGGCGTTCTTTCGGTGGCCCCACTCGATCGCGTTGCCCCCCATCTCCATGACGGCCTGCTTCAGGTCCTTGATCTGCCGCTCAGTCAGCGAGGTGTGCGCGAACAGGTCGGCCAGCATGTCGTTGGCCTGCTGGAGATACGTCGCTTCGCTCCGGACGTCGAAGTTGATCTCGCCGGTCGTGCCGCGGCTCTCGTGCTCGTGCCGCCAGGCCAGCGCCTCGTCGAGCGTCTCGAAGAGCTGGGCGGGGGTGAAGGGCTTGGTCAGGTAGCCGTTGGCGCCGACGCGGACGCCCTCCGCCCAGTGCCTCGCATCGTGCAGCGCCGTGACCATGATGATCGGGATCAGGTTCGTCTCGCGGTTCCGCTTGAGCTGGTCGCAGATGGCGAAGCCATCGGAGTCGGGGAGCATCAGGTCGAGCAGGATGATGTCGGGCGCGTGATCGCGGACGGCGGCGCCCACCTGGGAGCCCTCGAAGAGCTGGATCGGCTCGAAGTCGCGAGCTTGGACGAGACTCGCCAGGATATCATTGGTGTCGCGCTCATCGTCGACGATCAGCACGGTACGCGGCATGGGCAAGGACTCGGAGAGACCGCGGAAGAAACCTGACGTCCCGATGGTTCCGCTCTCGCATTGTCACGCGCCGACATTCGGCTGGCAAGGTACCCGCAGGCCCCGGTGTCGTGTCCTCTTGCGAGACGGGATGCAGACACGGTACCATAGTTGAACGAACGATGGATCGTCCGGGGACCTCCCGCTCGGTTTCCCTCTTTCCCTCGTATTTTACGGCGCAGCTCGCGCTCCGGAAATCGATCATGGACATTACCATGATCATTGATGCCTTTGGCTACCTCGTCTATATGGCCCTGGCATTTCTGGCTATCTGGGGCGTCTACAATGCAATTATACTCTATCGCAGCCTGGCGAAGAAATCGCTGGTCCATGGGCTCCCCTGCTCCAGCAGGTCCGTGAGTTCTGCCACGGCGGCTGGACCGAAGCCGCCGTCACCCTCTGCCAGAACCCGCCCTACTGGCACACGACCCTGGCGCAGCTCATGGCGGTGGCCCTGAAGAATCGTGACAAAGGGATCGCCAAGATCAAGCAAATCCTGGTTATGGAGTTCCACACCGAGGTCATCGCGGGCATGGAGAACCGGCTGGCCGACATGATGTCCATGGTCGACCTCCTGTTCCAGTTGATGACGTTCATGCTCTTCTCGGTCCAGATGACCGGTGGCGAGAAGGTCGAGGTGCCCTCCGCGCGGCACGGGGTGGGGGTCGAGGAGTCGGCCGCGATGTTCCTGATACTCTTGAAGCCGGCGGCGCCCGGGGCCGAGCCGTGGCTCTTGCTGGACCACGGCAAAGGTCCCTCCGCGATCCTCGACCAAGTGCGCAAGGCCGTCGCTGAAGGGGTCCGCGAAGGCCGGCGCAAGGTCGTCCTCCAGGTCGACGGCGCGGCCTCAAGGTCGCCTCCGCGATCGCCGAGATGAAGGGCATCACACTCCACATCGGCGTCCAGGAGCCGGAGGCGTTGCCTTGACGATTCGTCATTGTGTGAGAGCCTCAGCAGGGCCGAGAATCAGGGCACGGCGAGGAGCGAGACGATCTTGGCGATGTGGGATGTCTTTCGCAGCGATCGGTTGGAGGTCGAGCGGTCGCTGACCACCGAGGCCATCCGTGACGCCCTGGCGCGGGGCGACCTGCGCGACGACGACATGATCCGCCCCGCAGGCACGACGGTCCCCTGGGCCCGGCTGGCCGACCTCCCCGCCCTGCTTGCCCCCGAGCCCGAGGCCGAGCCGAACGAGCCTGCTCCCGAAACCCGCGCGGCTGAGCCCCCCGAGGCCTCGAAGCCGGAAGCCGAGACCGACGACTTCGGCCCGCCGGAATTCCCCGAGATCCTGGACGACGAGGAGGCGGCCGAGTTCACCCTGTCGCACGACGGACCCCAAAAGGTCGAGGAACTGGACCTCGCGGCCATGGTAGACGTGGCGCTCCAGATGGTCCTGTTCTTCTTGGTGACGGCGATGACCGTGCTCTACAAGACCCTCGAGGTCCCCAAGCCGAGCCCGGAGCGCCCGGCCGCCGGGGCCGCGCAGGGGCGCTCGCGCACCTCGACGACCTGAAGAACGACCACATCCTCGTCGAGATCGACACGACCGGCGCCATGAAGATCGACCGCGAGCCGGTCGCCGCCGCGATGCCGGCCCTGGTCGAGCGGCTTCGCGAGGCGCGGGAGAAGACCGGGCGGAAGGCGATACTCCTGTCGGCCGAGTACGCCACGGCGCACCGCAACGCCGTGCTGGCGTACGACGCCGCCAACGAGATCGGCCTGGGGATCGCCATCGCCCGGCCGACCGGCGCCCCCGCAGCGGGGGGAGGAGCTCCCGCCGCCCGGGAGCGAAGTAACACGGATCACGGAAATCCATTGCGCACGGAAACACTGCTTGGTGGGACCGACTGAGGTCGGTCCAGATCGAAGAAATCGAGGGACTGGACCGACTTCAGTCGGTCCCACCCGGAATCAACGAACCGCGCCTGTGATTTCTGGATTGGTAATAAAAGCGCACGTCATCCCTCCCCACCCGGCTTGCCGTTCGGCTCCGGGAGCAGGTTCTCCCCTTCGTCGCTGACGTGGCTCTCGGCCTGGCTCAGGGCGTGCTCCATCGGGGTCTGTTGACCGGTTGGCGGGAGCGTCCGCGGCGCGAGCGGCGGCCCGGCTGTCGTGCCGCAGGTTGGCCTCCGCCTGCTCGGCCGTGATGATCGCACCGGGGCGGAGGATGGTCTCAGCCCGGACGTGCCCATCGACCTCGGAGACGTCCACCGGCACGCGGCCGGCGACCGAGACGACCACGCCCGTCGGCGGCGGCGTGATCCCCGCCTGCTGCAAGGCCACCTTGACCCGCAGTTTTGTGTCGCTCAGCAGCTTGAAGCCGTCCACGCCCTGCGTCGGCGTCCAGAAGTAGGCCCGCAGCCGGACCCCGCCCGTCTCGAGCGCCTCGATCAGGGCGCGGGGCGGTGGGTCGGGCAAAATCCCCTCCTGCTCGCACAACGCCCGGGTCATCGCCTCCTGCGCAGTGGCGGTCGAGACCTCGTACGGCACGATCACGTCGAAATTGCCCCGCGTGCTGGTCGAGGCCGACGAATTGATCATGATCTCTTTATAAATAATATTGTTTGGGATGCGGACCTGGTTCCCTTCGAGCGTCACCAGCACGGTCGCCCGCGTGTTCAGGGTCTTGACCACGCCGGCCTGGCCCGCAACCTGGACGTAATCGCCGATCCGGAACGGACGTCGCACGCCGAGCAGGATCGAGGCGATGAAGTTCTCGGTGATGTCGCGGAAGGCGAACCCGACGGCCAGGCCGACCACGCCCGCCAGCCCCAGGATCGAGAGGACTGCGTGGGTCAGGTCGAGCATCCAGAGTCCGAGCATCACCCCGCCGACGACCAGGAACGAGCTCAGGAGCGAGCCGACCACCGACCGGAGCAGGACGTTCTCGATAAACGGGGCCAGCAGCATCTCGGCGTAGCCCCCGAAGAGCCGGGCCAGCCCCAGCGCCAGCAGGGCGATCGCGACCGCCAGCAGCGCCACAAGCCACTTCCGCGTGACCGCCTGCCCGATCTCGCGCAGGACGTTCATCGCGAGTTCCTGCGCGGTCAGGACCTGGGCGTCGGTCTTCATCAGGTTCAGGACGATCCGGACCCCCTCGACTCGCTTCGCGAAGTCGGTCACGTCGTCGCGGCGGTCCTCATCCTCGACGTGCCCTTCGAGCGTCACATACCCGTCGGAGACCGTGACCTTGACCCGCCGGACGCCGGGATAGCGCGGGAGGAGATCCTCCAGGGTCCGCTGCACGGCCCGATCATCGACCGGCTTCTCGACGTCGATCGGCCCCGAAGTCGTCGCGACAGTCGCCTCGGGGTTGTCCCTGGTCGGCGCGGCGGTCGGCTTGTTCTTGGTGTCGGCCTTGGCCGGGGTGGAGGGCTTCGTCAACCCGGGCAGCGCCGGGATCTGGGCGCGCGCCGCGCTCCCTTCCAGCACGATCAGTCCGCACGCCAGGAACCACCCGATTCCCAGAAACCTCGTTCGTTTGGAAAACTCCATTGTCCCGATTCTCCCCCTTTGTTGAGATTCGCCCGGACGGTTGGTTCCATTCCGTCGGGTTCGTTCTCGTTCTCCCCGTTGCGAGGATTCTTCGGACTTCGTGCATTCTCCCGATTGAGACGATACAGCACTGTCCGCCTGCGCAACCGGAGAGAGGATCTGGCGGTTGCGCGAACGGATGGTGCCGGTCCGCCAGGTTACTGTGGCAAATCTCGGACCGCCGCGGCCGAAACGCTCGTTGTGGAATCGGGCGCCGTTTGTTAGAGACGCTACTGAATCCGGTATGGCCAATGGACCCTCGCCAATGACAAATGGGCCCGAGTTCCCCCGGGTTTTGTCATCTGGCATGTGCCATTCGCTATGTGGGACTCAATAACACGATGAGGTTCTCTTTCGGTGTGCTCGGCGGAAAACCACCCCCCAACCCTTTCCCACAAGGGGGAGGGATCAAGAGAAATCCCTCCCCCTTGTGGGAAAGGGTTGGGGTGGGGGGGTCTTGGTTCAGCCGTCGCATTCTCGACAGGTTTCCAGTTCGAGACCACCCATGAACGCTGGCCGCAAGCACAGGCTGAAGGCGTATGCCGTTGTCCTCGTCTTGGTGGTGATCGGCGTTCCGGCCCGTCGATGGCTTTCGGGGCGGGACGCGAGCCCGGTCGGAGCGTTCCTGGTCGAGCCGTACGTGCAGCTCGGCGACGCGTCGAGGGCGGCTTCGAAGGAGCGCGTCGAGGTGCTCTGGCAGACGGCCGACCGCGGGGCGTCGTGGTCGGTCGAGGCCCAAAGGGCGGCCGAAGGCGCCTGGGAGCCGGCCGAGATCCCGAGGATGCGCCGGGTCGCGCGACCAGGGACCGAGCCGCGCCGGCTCTTCCGCGCGACAATTGCGGGGCTGGCGCCGGGGGCGGAGTTCTCCTACCGCGTGAGGCGTGAGGGCGTACCTGTGTTCGAGGCCCGCGCCCGGGCGCGGAAGGCCACGGGCCAGCCCCATCGGTTCGTCGCCTTCGGCGACGGCGCCGCGGACACCACCGGGCAACGGGCCGTCGCCTATCAGACGTACCGCGCCCGGCCCGATTTCGTCTTCCTCGCCGGCGATCTGGTCTATTACAAGGGGCGCACGGCCGAGTACATCGACAAGTTCTACCCGGTTTATAACAGCGACG
>JBKOZB010000316.1:0-5504 GCA_046744225.1 Planctomycetota bacterium
CACCCGCACGCAGCAAGGCGTCGTAGCGCTCTGGGGAACCTTCCATGACGGTTGACCTCTCGGGCGGCGAGACGATGCATCGTTCGGCAGGAAAGGATAGCTCATCGCTTGGGTAGATTTCCAGACACCGGTCGCCTAATCACTGGTAGGGCCGATTTCGGTCGGGCCAGTCTCCAAGCACTTCGGGTGACTGGCCCGACCGAAGTCGGCCCTACCAAATGACCACGACCCGCACAGGCTTTCCCGAGGTCGATCTCAGAACGTCCCCTCGTCGATCGGCTCGGCGATGTTGGCGAGGTTCTCGAACCGGGTGATGTTCTTCAGGAAAGTGAGCTTGACGGTACTGGTGGCACCGTTGCGGTTCTTGGCGATGATCAGCTCGGCGATGCCGGGCTGGTCGTTCGCGTCGTAGTATTCGGGTCGATGCAGGAGCAGGACCATGTCCGCATCCTGCTCGATCGCACCGCTTTCGCGCAGGTCGGCCATGCGGGGGCGACGGTCCTCGCGGTTCTCGACGGCCCGGTTGAGTTGCGAGAGCGCAATGACGGGGACCTGAATCTCGCGGGCGAGCGTCTTGAGCCGGCGGCTGATCTTGGCAATCTGCTCCTGACGGCTGTCGCGCAAGTCCTCGCTGTCCACCAGTTGGATGTAGTCGAGGACGATCAGCCCGAGATTCTGGCGGAGCTTGAGGCGGCGGGCGTTCGCGGTGATCTGGAGCATGTTGCGAGCCGGGGTGTCGTCGATGAACAGTGGCGCCTTATTCAGCTCGCTATAGCCATTGCCCAGCAGGGTCATCTCGCGGGTCCCGAGGTTCTGGCCGGTCCGCAGCTTGTGCCCGTCCACCCGCGACCGGGCGCAGAGCAGGCGCTCGGCCAATTCGAGCTGGCCCATTTCCAGGCTGATGACCAGGGTGGGGACCTTCAGTTTGACCGCCGCGTGGTCGCAGATGTTCAGCGCCAGCGCCGTCTTGCCCATGCTCGGCCGGGCGGCCAGGATGATGAGCTGCTCGGGCTGGAGGCCGCCGGTGATGTCGTCGAGTTCGAAGTAGCCGGTCGCGATGCCCGTGACCGGGTGCCGCGACTCGGACCGGGCGGCGATCCGGTCCATGGCCAGCGTCACGACGTCGCGCAGCTCGACCGTGTCGCCCTTGGTCTGGTCCTCGGCGATTTTGAAGATGCGCCGTTCGGCGTGCTCCAGCAGCTGCTCGGCGGTGAAGTTGTTCGAGTAGCCGTCGCGGAGGATCTCGTTGGCGCTCTCGATCAACTCGCGGCTGATCGACTTCTGGCGGACGATCTGCGCGTAGTACTTGGCGTTGGCCGAGTGCGGTACGCTGCCGAGGATCTGCGCGAGGGTCTCGTCGCCGCCAATCGCCTGGAACTCGCTGCGGCGAGTCAGTTCCTCGACCAGGGTGATCGCGTCGATCGCCTTGCCCAAGTCGTAGAGGTCGCGGATCGCCCGGTAGATCACCTGATGGGCGTCGCGATAGAAGTCCTCGACCTTCAGCAGTGGGACGACCTCGTGCAGCACCTCATTGTCGAGCAGGATGCTCCCCAGCACCCCCTGCTCGGCCTCGATATTCTGCGGTGGGAGTCGGTCGGCCAGCATCGTCGCGTCGTTCTTGAGCGAGCGCCCCTGGCCGTTGCCATTGCCATCACCGTTGGTCAGAGCGGACATGGTCCGGCGAAACTCCGTGCGAGCCGAGGAGAAGGACCGGCCCGGCCCCCTCCTCAGAAATTCCGACGTCCGACCGACCCGGTCAGGATACCGCCGGAGGGCGCGGCAGAGAGATCGCAAGACAGGACGCGCGAGCGCCCGCGGCGGGTCAGCCGGATCTGAACAATCGTATCGGCTGTTCGCGGGCTTGGCCATCAAAAAAAGAGCGGGGCGGCGGAAGAGGCCGGCACATGGGGCGGGTCGAATGCCGCAACGGCCGAAACGGCAACGCGCCCCGACCTCCTCGGGCCGGGGCGCGCGACCGGCGGTTCGATTGGCTCAGGAGGTCGTTTCCTCGGCGTGGGTCGGGACGACCCAGAGCTTGACCTCGGTATCGACGTCCTGCCCCAGCGAGAGCTTGATCGTGTAGAGGCCCAGCTCCTTGAGCGGGCCCTCGATCTTGATGTTGTCCGGCTCGATTGGGAAGTTGTCGGCCCGGAGCGCCGCGGCGATCTGCTCGACGTTGACCGAGCCGTAGAGGTGTCCCTCGGCGTTGGCGTTGGCCTCGATCGTGATCGAGCGCTGGGCGATCTGGGCGGCCAGGTTGAGCAGGTCGGCGCGGCGGGCTTCCTCGAGCTCGCGGAGCCGCTGGCGGTGCTTCTCGACGATCCGCAGGTTGTGCGCGGTCGCGAACGTGGCCAAGCCCTGGGGGAGCAAGTAGTTGCGGGCGAAGCCGGGGCGGACCTTGATGAGATCGCCGGGCTTGCCGAAGTGGGGGACGGCGCGGGTCAGCAAGACTTGCATGTGGCCGTCCCTGGCGCGGGTCGGGTGGTTCTTGCGCCGCTCGACGCCCGGCTGGCGGACGGCCGGGACCAGGGTCGCCAGCATCTTCTCATGCGCGTGCGCGGCGGCAGCGGCCTTCTTCGCCTTTGTCGACACCTTGACCTTGACCTTCGACTTGGCTTTGGCTGGTTTCTTGTCGGTCATCTTGGCCATGATGCACTCACTCCTGCGGTGGGGGCGTCGCGAAGGTCGAGAGCCGACGCTCAGCTCAGCCAGTCCATCCTCGCGATCGGGTCCAATCGAACGAATCAGCTTAGGTCGGATCAGAACGGGATGTCTTCATCATCCCCTTCGGGTTCGACGGGGGGCCGGGAGGGGGCCGGACGCCCCTGGGGGGAAACGCCACGCACCGGGCCGTTGCTCGGGCCGCGCGAGTCGGCCGACGCCGGACCGCGCCGGGGAGAGGCCTCCCGCGCCGGGAGCGCGGAGTCGCCCTCCGACATCCCGCTCCCCGACTCGTCGCGACGGTCGAGGAACTGGACCCGCTCGGCCTGTACCTTGATCTTCGACCGCTTGTCGCCGGTCGTCTTGTCGCTCCATTCGTCCATCTTGAGGTAGCCCTCGACATGGATCGCGCTCCCCTTCCTGAGCCGCTCGCAGCAGTTCTCGGCCTGGCGGTCCCAGACGGTCACGTCGATGTAGAGCGTATCCTTCTGCGGCTCGCCATCGCGGTTGGTCCAGGTCCGGCTGGTCGCGAGGCGGAGCTCAGCCACGGCCGTGCCCATGGGGGTCCGGCGTAGCTCGGGGTCGAACGTCAGTCGCCCCATGAGAAACACTTTGTTCAAGTCAGCCATCGACTGATCCCTCCCCAAAGCCAACGGCGAGCCGATCCACTGCGTCCGCGTCGCGGGCGAGTAAACGGTTGTTCCCTGGGAGAAACGTACCACATTCCGATCCGGCTCACAAGTGTCAAAACCGGAACGTCCACGCCCGTCACAGATTCGGTATCGGCCGGCGCCCCCGGCGAGGATGACCCGAAGCGGCCCACCTCCCGTGCTGGGCCCGGCCTCGCGCTCACTCGTCGCGGCGGCGGCGGCGCGGGCGCTCCTCCTCTTCCTCGCGTCCCCCTTCTTCGGCCTCGGCGCTCGGGGTCGAGGTCATCGCCTGGTTGACCAGGTGCTCGACCAGCTTCGGGTGCACCTTCAGGATCAGCTCGCGGAGCACCACGTCGCTCAGGTGGCAGTCGGAGACGATCTCCTTCAGGGCCGAGCCGTCGGCCTTGAAGTAGGTCAGCAGATACGTCCCCTTCTTGTGACCCTCGACCGGGTAGGCGAGCCGGCGCTCGTCCCACTGGCGGCTGGCCACAATCTCGGAGTGGTGCTTCGTCAGGATGTCGTGAACGTGCTTGACCGACTCGTCCCAGGAGACGGCGACCTTTGCGCTGTCCAGCAGGAACATCCCCTCATAGGTGTTGACAGCCAAGTGCTTGCTCCTCAACCAAGAAATCGGCGGCAGGCCGCCTCCTGCCTAATTCTCCATCATCTGAGGTCCATTAAATCGATTCATGGCAGCGGCGAGGCCCTGCGACACCCAGACGGCCACGGCCTGCGACGCGAGGATTAGGGCGTCCTCGATCACGGGCCGCTCGGCGCTTCGGAACCGGCTGAGCACGAAGTCGGTGGCGTCAATCGCCCCGCGCTCACCGATGCCGATCCGGAGCCGGGCGAACGCCTCGGTCCCGAGGTGGGCCGTGATGTCGCGGAGGCCCTTCTGACCGCCGTCGGAGCCTCCGCCCCGGATTCGCAGCTTCCCCAGCGGCAGGCTCAAATCATCGCAGACGACCAGCAGGTCCGACAGCTCGAGCTTGTAGAACCGCACAGCCTGGGCGACGGACCGACCGCTGAGGTTCATGAACGTCTCGGGTTTCAGGAGCAGGACCCGGCGGAAGTCGATCTCGGCCTCGGCTAGGAGGCTGTCGAATTTCCGGGTGAACCTGGCTCCCGCGCCCCCCTCGGCCAGGCGGTCGATCACCTCGAAGCCGATGTTATGTCGCGTCCCCGCGAATTTGCTGCCCGGATTGCCCAGGCCCACGACCAGTTTCATCATGGCCCCGAATCAAAGACCGATGCGCCGGGCATGCCGGGATTACTCTTCCTTCTCCTTGCGCTCGGGCTTGATCACCTCGGGCTGCTGCACGGCAGCCTCAGCCTCGGTGGTCGGAGTCGGCTCGGGGGCCGCGGCGCGGCTCGTGACGTGGACCAGGAGTTGCTCGGGGTCGGCGTCGAGCGTCACGCCCTCGGGCAGGGTGAGGTCGCGGACGTGGAGCGACTGATCCAGGTGAAGGTTGCTCACATCGACCCGGATCGCGTCGGGGATCGCATTGGCGCGGCAGGTCACGCGGACCGAGTGGACCAGGACCTCCATCACCCCCCCCTCGGCCACGCCGGGCGCCGTGCCGCGCACGTCGAGCCGGACTTCCGTCTCGATCGACTCGTCGGCGCTGACGCGGGCGAAGTCGAGGTGGATGATCTCCTTGCCCAGGTGGTCCCACTGCACGTCGCGGACGAGCACCGTCTCGGTCACCCCGTTCAGCGAGATCTCGGCCAGGTGGGTGGACTTCTTGATCATCTCCCAGACGCTCTCGCGCGCCAGGTGGACCGGCACGGGGTCCTGCTTGTGCCCGTAGATGATGGCGGGAATCCGTCCCTGGGCCCGCAGCCTGCGCGCGACCCGCGTCCCCGTCCCCTTGTTCTTGGCAGGGTCCCGCGCCTCAACCTCGATCTTGACCGCTTCCGCCATAAGTCGCCTTGCCTGACCCCGCCACGAGGTCCACGAGGAGAGGAGTTGGACGCCGGGTTTCGGGCCAGTCCGATCCCGACCGAGGCGTCCCGGAACGTTCCCAAAATCAAAAATGCGGCCCAGCGGACCGCGCATCGAGCGATTATGCGGAAGGTCACACCGGCAATGCAAGACCAAAGCCGTTATTTTCGGCGGCCCAAGGCCGCTCAGGATCATGAGAGCCAACCAGGCGTCTTGAGCGTGACTTCTCTTCTCTTTCCGTCGATTAC